>NZ_CP034876.1:263862-563862 GCF_005081705.1 Buchnera aphidicola (Hyperomyzus lactucae) | reverse complement strand
GTCTGCAGTAGAGTCTAATGAAGATCTGTTAGAAAAATATTTGAATGGCATTCAATTATCTGAAAATGAAATCAAGTCCGCACTACGAAAACGTGCTTTAAATAATGAAATCACACTTATTACTTGTGGTTCGGCTTTTAAGAATAAAGGAGTTCAAGCTTTATTAGATGCAATAGTAGAATATTTACCGGCTCCTAATGATATTTTAGATATTAAAGGTGTATTAAATAACAACGAGAATACTCCAGCTATAAGAACTTCTAATGATAAAGCTCCTTTTTCTGCTTTAGCTTTTAAAATCGCGAATGATCCATTTGTAGGTAATTTGACTTTTTTTCGTGTGTATTCAGGAGTAGTTAAATCTGGAGATACTGTATTTAATTCTGTTAAGTCTCAAAGGGAACGATTTGGAAGAATTGTTCAAATGCATGCCAACAAAAGAGAAGAAATAAAAGAAGTATATGCAGGTGATATAGCAGCTGCTATTGGTTTAAAAGATGTCACCACTGGTGATACTTTGTGTGATTTAAAAGAACCCATTATATTAGAACGTATGGAATTTCCTGAACCAGTAATATCGATTTCTGTAGAACCTAAAACTAAAATAGATCAAGAAAAAATGGGTTTAGCATTAGGACGATTAGCAAAAGAAGATCCTTCTTTTAGAGTTCGAACCGATCAAGAATCTAATCAAACAATCATTTCTGGTATGGGAGAATTACACTTAGAAATTATTATTGATCGTATGAAACGAGAATTTAGCGTAGATGCTAATGTTGGAACACCTCAAGTTGCATATCGTGAAACTATTCTTCATAAAGTCAGTGATATTGAAGGAAAGCATATTAAACAATCAGGTGGAAGAGGTCAATATGGACATGTTGTTATAGAATTATTTCCATTAGATCCAGGAAGCGAAGGATATTTGTTTATTAATGATATAAAAGGAGGAGTCATACCTAGTGAATATATATCAGCTATTGATAAAGGAATTCAAGAACAATTAAAATATGGACCATTAGCCGGTTATCCAGTTGTTAATATTGGTATACGTCTTTATTTTGGTTCTTATCATGATGTTGATTCATCTGAATTAGCTTTTAAATTAGCTGCTTCTATAGCGTTTAAAAAAGGTTTTAAACAAGCAAATCCAATTTTATTAGAACCAATCATGAAAGTGGAAGTAGAAACTCCAGATGATTATATGGGAGATGTGATAGGTGATTTAAATCGTAGGAGAGGTGTTATTGAAGGTATGCAAGATTTATCAATTGGTAAAATTATTAATGCTTGTGTTCCTTTATCTGAAATGTTTGGTTATGCTACTGATCTACGTTCTCAAACTCAAGGAAGAGCTTCTTATTGTATGGAATTTTTAAAATATGTAGAAGCACCTTATAGTATTTCTAAAGAAATTATTGAGAAACGAGAAAAGTAGAAGTTTTTCTATAATGTATACAATATTTTTTTGTATATAAAAAATATATTATTTAAGGAATAAGCTAATGTCTAAAGAAAGATTTAAACGTTTAAAACCTCATATAAACGTAGGTACTATTGGTCATGTAGATCATGGAAAAACAACTTTAACTGCAGCTATTACAACTGTGTTATCAAAAAAATACGGTGGTTCTGCACGTGCTTTTGATCAGATAGACAATGCACCAGAAGAAAAAGCAAGAGGTATTACAATTAATACTTCTCATGTAGAATACGATACTGAATTAAGACATTATGCCCATGTGGATTGTCCAGGTCATGCTGATTATATAAAAAACATGATTACTGGTGCAGCTCAAATGGATGGTGCTATTTTAGTCGTCGCAGCAACAGATGGTCCAATGCCGCAAACTCGTGAACATATTTTACTTGGAAGACAAGTAGGTGTTCCTTATATTATTGTATTTCTTAATAAATGTGATATGGTAGACGATGAAGAATTACTTGAACTAGTAGAAATGGAAGTTCGTGATTTATTAACACAATATGATTTTCCTGGAGACGATACTCCTATTATTCGAGGTTCAGCTCTAAAAGCATTAGAAGGAGAACCTGAATGGGAGTCAAAAATAATTGATTTGTCTAGATTTTTAGACAGCTATATCCCTGAACCAAAACGAGCAGTAGATCAGCCTTTTTTATTACCAATAGAAGATGTTTTTTCTATATCAGGCAGGGGAACAGTAGTTACTGGACGAGTAGAAAAAGGTATAATTAAAGTTGGAGAAGAAGTTGAAATTGTGGGAATTAAAAAAACCACTAAAACTACTTGTACAGGCGTAGAAATGTTTAGAAAGTTATTAGATGAAGGTCGTGCCGGAGAAAATGTAGGTGTTTTGCTCCGTGGTACGAAGCGTGATGAAATTGAAAGAGGTCAAGTTTTAGCAAAACCAGGTAGTATTCATCCACATACAACATTTGAGTCTGAAGTTTATGTTCTATCCAAAGAAGAAGGTGGGCGCCATACTCCATTTTTTAAAGGATATCGTCCTCAGTTTTATTTTAGAACTACTGATGTAACCGGTTCTATTGAATTACCCGAAGGTGTTGAGATGGTGATGCCAGGAGATAATATAAAAATGACTGTTACGTTAATTAATCCTATTGCTATGGCTGATGGATTACGATTTGCTATACGTGAAGGTGGTCGTACTGTTGGAGCTGGTGTAGTTTCTAAAGTTTTAATATAATAATTTTATATTAGAATATTTTTATGCTGATATCTAGTTGAATTTATTAAGAAAAGAGTATAAAATGCTCTTTTCTTGATTGATCTAGTATTGTTACAGTATAATTATTTTTTTTAAAGAAATTTTTTTTTAAATAACAATAGTACATTTAAAAAATTTTATTTAATGTATTTAAAAATAAAAATACTCCTAATATAGGAGTTATATTGGTAATACTTAATGACATCTACTCTCGAATATACATTCGTCTAGAGCAGATTAAATTTTTACTGTGTAAATAATTGGAGTTCTGGGCTAATGCAGAACCAAAGAATCCGTATTCGTTTAAAAGCTTTTGATCATAGATTAATTGATCAGTCAACTACAGAAATTGTTGAAACAGCAAAAAGAACTGGTGCGCAAGTGCGCGGACCTATTCCTCTTCCAACTCGTAAAGAACGTTTTACTATTTTAGTTTCTCCACACGTAAATAAGGATGCGCGTGATCAATATGAAATTCGTACACATAAGCGTTTGATTGACATAGTAGAACCTACCGAAAAAACGGTTGATGCACTAATGCGTTTAGATCTTGCTGCCGGTGTAGATGTACAAATTAGTTTAGGTTAATTTGATAGATTAAGGTATTAAAAAAATGATTGGTTTAGTTGGTAGAAAGATTGGCATGACTCGTATTTTTACTAAGGAAGGAGTTTCATTGCCCGTTACAGTAATTGAACTTCAAGAAAATCGAATTACACAAGTAAAAAATGTAAAAACAGATCTTTATTGTGCTATTCAAGTAACAACTGGTGTAAAAAAGTCAAATAGATTAACAAAGCCAAAAGCAGGTCATTTTTTAAAATCAGGTGTAATTCCAGGTCGTGGTTTATGGGAATTTAGAATTCATAAAAATGAAATTTTTAAGGTTGGTGAAAGTATTAAAATTAATATTTTTAACAATGTAAAAAAAGTTGATGTTACAGGTTTTTCTAAAGGAAAAGGTTTTTCCGGTACAGTAAAACGCTGGAACTTTCATACTCAAGATGCCACACACGGAAACTCTTTATCGCATAGAGTACCGGGTTCTATCGGTCAAAATCAAACCCCAGGAAGAGTATTTAAGGGTAAAAAAATGGCAGGACAACTAGGGAACCATCGTGTTACTGTGCAAAATTTAAATATAGTAAAGATTGATGAAAAAAGAAATCTTCTTTTAGTAAAAGGTGCTGTTCCCGGTGCCACCGGTAGTAATCTTATCGTTAAACCAGCAATTAAGGTTTGAGCAGTGAGGAGTAAAGCATGGAATTAGTAGTTAAAGACATACAAAGTGTGCTTAGTGTTTCTGAAATCATTTTTGGTCGTGATTTTAATAAAGCTCTAATTCATCAAGTTGTTATTGCTTATTCAGCATCTACTCGTCAAGGTACGAGAGCACAAAAAAGTCGTTCTGAAGTTTCTGGTTCAGGCAGAAAACCATGGCGTCAAAAAGGTACAGGTAGAGCACGAGCAGGATCATTCAGAAGCCCTATTTGGCGCTCAGGCGGGGTGACATTCGCTTCAAAGCCGCAAGAACATAATCAGAAAATTAATAAAAAAATGTATCGTGGTGCATTAAAAAGTATTTTTTCTGAGTTAATACGTCAAAAACGATTGATAGTTTTTAAAGATTTTTCATTAAATTTTCCTAAAACTAAACTTTTAGTACAAAAATTAAAAGAAATAGATTTAAAAAATGTTTTAATTATTGCTGATAAAATAGATAATAATTTATTACTAGCATCTAGAAATTTGCATTCAGTTGATGTAAAAGATGTACATTCTATAGATCCTGTTAGTTTAATTGCTTTTGAACATGTTATTATTACTGTTCAAGCAGTGAAAAAAGTAGAGGAAATACTTTCATGATTTCTGAAGAACGTTTGCTTAAAATACTACTTTCTCCGCATGTATCTGAAAAATCATCTATATCTATAGAAAAATTTAATACTGTCGTTTTAAAAGTTTTAAATAATGCTACAAAACATGAAATAAAATGTGCAGTAAAGACAATATTTAATGTAGAAGTTGATAGTATCAAAACACTAAAAGTTAAAGGAAAAAAAAAGCGTCAATCTAATCGTATTATTCAGAGAAGTAATTGGAAAAAAGCTTATATTAAAGTAAAAAAAGGGTATAATTTAGATTTCATAGGTAATACAGAGTAGTCGGAGGACAAAACAATGGCAATTGTTAAATGCAAACCGACATCTCCGGGTCGTCGCCACGTTATTAAAATTGTTAATACAAATTTATATAAAGGAAAACCATTCTCTTCTTTAGTAAGAAAAAACAGTAAAAGTGGTGGACGTAATAATAATGGTAGAATTACGACTCGCCATATTGGTGGTAGACATAAAAGAGCATATCGCGTTATAGATTTTAAAAGAAATAAAGATGGAATAGAAGCTGTTGTGGAAAGATTTGAATACGATCCTAATCGTTCGTCTAATATTGCTTTAATTGTGTACAAAGACGGTCAAAGAAGCTATATTTTAGCGCCAAAAGATCTTCATGTAGGAGATACTATAGTTTCTGGTTTACACTCTCCTATAAAAATAGGGAATTCTTTGCCCATTAAAAATATTCCAGTAGGTACGTTTATTCATAATGTAGAAATGAGACCCGGAAAAGGTGGGCAAATAGCTCGTTCTGCCGGTAGTTATGTACAACTAGTAGCATTTGATAATGAATATGCAACTTTACGGTTGCGTTCTGGTGAAATGAGAAAGACACAGTCAAATTGTAGAGCTACTATTGGTGAAGTTGGAAATGCTGAACACATGTTAAAAGTTTTAGGAAAAGCAGGAGCTTCTCGTTGGATGGGAATACGTCCTACTGTTCGTGGTACCGCTATGAATCCTGTAGATCATCCTCATGGAGGTGGTGAAGGAAGAAATTTTGGTAAACATCCAGTGACTCCATGGGGCGTTCAGACTAAAGGAAAAAAGACTCGCAACAATAAGCGTACTGAAAAATTTATTATACGTCATCGTAGAAAATAATTATTTTAGAGGATCATTTTATGCCACGTTCTCTTAAGAAAGGTCCTTTTATTGATATAAGTTTGTTAAAAAAAGTAGAAAAATCAGTTCAAACAAAAGATAAAAAACCTATAAAAACATGGTCAAGACGTTCAACTATTTTTCCAAATATGGTAGGTTTAACTATATCTATTCATAATGGCCGGAATCATGTTCCTGTTTTTATCACTGAAGAAATGGTGGGACATAAATTAGGGGAATTTTCTTTAACTCGTACTTATAGAGGACATACCGCAGATAAGAAAATAAAAAAACGTGAAACAAAGAATAAATAACTAATGCAAAGAGGAGTAAATGGAAACTTCAGCCCAACATCGTCAAGCACGTTCTTCTGCACAAAAAGTACGTTTAATTGCAGATTTAATTCGTAATAAAAAAGTTCCACAAGCCTTAAATATTTTGACTTATACAAATAAAAAAGCAGCTTTTTTAGTTAAAAAAGTAGTCGAATCGGCTATAGCTAATGCAGAACATAATGATGGTGCTGATATAGATAAACTAATTATTAAAAAAATATTTGTCAATGAAGGTTCTACAATGAAAAGAATGATGCCACGTGCTAAAGGACGTGCAGATCGTATCTTAAAACGTACCAGTCATATTACTGTAATTGTATCTGATCGTTAATATTAGGGAGAATCAGAGATGGGTCAGAAAGTACATCCCAATGGTATGCGACTGGGTATAATAAAAAAATGGAATTCTGTTTGGTTCGCTAATACTAAAGATTTTGCTGATTATTTAGATAGTGATTATAAAGTTCGTGAATTTTTAAAAAAAGAACTAGAAAAAGCATCTATTTCTCAGATTATTATTGAAAGACCAGCAAAAAGTATTAGAGTAACAATTTATACTGCTAGACCAGGTATTGTCATTGGTAAAAAAGGTGAAGATGTAGAGAAATTAAGAATTTCTATTGCTAAAATTACTGGTGTACCAGTTCAAATTAATATTTCCGAAGTAAGGAAACCTGAATTAGATGCTAAGCTTGTATCTGATAGTATTACCTCTCAATTAGAACGAAGAGTCATGTTTCGACGTGCAATGAAAAGATCTGTTCAAAATGCAATGAGGCAAGGTGCTAAGGGTATTAAAGTTGAAGTGAGTGGTCGTTTAGGTGGAGCAGAAATAGCACGTAGAGAATGGTATCGAGAAGGAAGAGTACCACTTCATACTCTTCGTGCAAATATTGATTATAGTACTTCAGAAGCCCATACAACATATGGTGTAATAGGAGTTAAAGTATGGATATTTAAAGGTGAAATATTAGGTGGTATGGCAGCCATTGAAAGATTAGAAAAACCTTCTGTCCAGACAAAAAAGCAACATCGTAAACATAGAAAGTAAGAAAAAGAGAGAAGCTGATAATGTTGCAACCAAAACGTACTAAATTTCGCAAAATGCATAAAGGTCGAAATCGTGGTTTGGCTTCTGGTAATTATGTTAATTTTGGTTCTTTTGGTTTACAAGCCATTGGTAGAGGACGTTTGACTGCTCGTCAAATTGAATCTGCAAGAAGAGCCATAACTCGTTGTATTAAAAGACAAGGAAAAATGTGGATACGTATCTTTCCCGATAAACCTATCACTCAAAAACCATTAGAAGTGAGAATGGGAAAAGGAAAAGGAAATGTTGAATATTGGGTCGCTTTAGTACAACCTGGGAAAATTCTTTACGAATTAGAAGGAGTTACTGAACAAGAATCTCGTGAAGCATTTAAATTAGCAGCAGCAAAGTTACCTATTAAAACTACTTTTGTAGCTAAGATGGTGATGTAATGAAAACAGTAGAATTGAGAAAAAAAGAAAAAAAAGATCTTAATATAGAACTTTTGCAATTATTACGAGAACAATTTAATCTTCGTATGCAATCTGTTTCAGGAAAATTAAAACAGCCTCATTTATTGAGAAAAGTACGAAGAAATATTGCTCGAATAAAGACTTTGCTGACGCAAAAGGAAAGGATAAAATAATGCAAACAATACGTACTTTACAAGGTCGTGTTATCAGTGACAAGATGCAAAAATCTGCAGTTGTTGCCATTGAACGTTTTATAAAACACGCCATTTATGGAAAATTTATTAAACGTACTACAAAACTACATATTCATGATGAAAATAATGAATGTAATGTAGGTGATTTAATAGAAATTCGTGAATCTCGTCCAATTTCTAAAACAAAATCTTGGGTATTAGTTCGTATTATTAAAAAGAACATTTTTTAAAAAAATTTAAAAACATGAACAAACTCAGGTCTGCTCATGTTTTCTGTTAATACAATATAACTAGTGTTATAATAAAATTATTTTAATTAGTAACTGTTACATTTATTTAAATTATAATAGTTGGAGTATTAAAATATATGATTCAAGAACAAACTATTTTGCATGTCTCTGATAACTCTGGTGCACGTTCAGCTATGTGTATTAAAGTCTTAGGTGGTTCACGTCGTCGATATGCAGGTATTGGAGATATAATCAAAATTACAATTAAAGAAGCAATACCTAGAGGAAAAGTAAAAAAAGGAGAAGTTCTTAAAGCAGTAGTAGTAAGAACTAAAAAAGGAGTAAGAAGAGCTGATGGTTCTATTCTTCGTTTTGATAGAAATTCTTGTGTTGTGTTAAATAATAATGAACAACCTATTGGCACTCGTATTTTTGGACCTGTTACTCGTGAATTAAGAACGGAAAAATTTATGAAAATCATTTCATTAGCTCCAGAAGTTTTATAGTTATAATATGTTTAAGGAATAAAAAATGGCCTCAAAGTTACGCCGTAATGATCAAATTATTATACTCACAGGAAAAGATAAAGGGAAAAAAGGTACTATTAAGAATATTTTATCTTCAAATAAAGCTATTATTAACGGTCTTAATTTAGTTAAAAAACATCAAAAACCAGTTCCATCTCAGAATAGAAGTGGAGGTATTATAGAAAAAGAAGCACCTATTCACATATCAAATATTGCTATATTAAATCCTGAATCTAATAAATCGGATCGTGTTGGTTTTAGATTTGAAGAAGGGAAAAAAGTTCGATTTTTTAAATCTAATAAAAAAACGATTAAATAGTTGGAGTAATATAATGGCAACACTGTATAATTTTTATAAATCAACAGTCATAAAACAGATGATGCTCAAACTAAATTATAGCTCTATTATGCAGGTTCCTAAAATTGATAAAATAACCTTAAATATGGGTGTAGGTACTGCAGCTTCTGATAAAAAAGTTTTAGATAATGCTATTTTAGATTTAACAGCAATATCCGGTCAAAAACCACTTATTACTAAAGCACGAAAGTCTGTTGCTGGTTTTAAAATTCGTCAAGGCTATCCTATTGGTTGTAAAGTCACTTTACGTGGTCAAAAAAAATGGGATTTTTTTGAACGTTTAATTATCATTGCAGTTCCTCGTATTCGAGATTTTCGTGGTTTATCAATCAACTCTTTTGATGGTCAAGGAAATTATAGTTTAGGAATACGCGAACAAATTATTTTTCCGGAAATTGATTATGATAAAATTGATCGAGTTCGTGGATTGGATGTAACTATAACTACTACTGCCAAATCTGATCATGAAGGACGTCTATTATTATCTGCTTTTAATTTTCCTTTTCGCAAGTAAAATAAGGTGATTCAATGGCTAAAGAATCAATGAAAGCACGCGAAATTAAACGTGTAAAATTAGCTAATAAATTTTACACACAACGTACTGCGTTAAAAAGTATTATTTCCAATATGAATCTTTCAGAAGAAGAACGTTGGAATGCAGTTCTTAAATTACAATCTTTTCCACGTGATTCTAGTCCATCACGTCAAAGAAACAGATGTCGTCAAACGGGTCGTCCACATGCTTTTTTGCGTAAATTTGGATTAAGTCGTATTAAAGTAAGGGAAGCGGCTATGAAAGGTGAAATACCTGGTTTAAAAAAATCAAGTTGGTAAAATATAATTTTTCAGGTTTTGGAGTCAAAAATGAGCATGCAAGATCCGGTAGCAGATATGCTAACTCGCATTAGAAATGGTCAATCAGCTAATAAATATTCCGTTAAAATGCCTTCATCTAAATTAAAAAAATCAATTATCGAACTTTTAAAAAAAGAAGGATACATTAAAGATTTTAAAATTACAGGACATCCTAAATTAGAAATAGAAGTATTTCTGAAGTATTTTCAAGGAAAATCTGTTGTAGAAACCATCAAACGTGTTAGTCGTCCGAGTTTGCGAATATACAAAAAAAAACATGATTTACCTAAAGTTATGTCTGGTTTGGGAATAGCCGTAATTTCTACTTCTCAAGGAGTAATGACAGATCGTATGGCTCGTCAAGTAGGACTTGGCGGTGAAATTATTTGTTATGTAGCTTAGTGGAGGAAGAATGTCTCGTGTTGCTAAATGTCCAATTATTATTCCTTCTAATATTAATATTCAATTAGATTTTCAAGTAATATCAATTCAAGGAAAATATGGTCATCTTTCACGTACTATTCATCAATCAGTTAAAGTTGAACATGTAAATGGTAAAATAATTTTTTCACCACGTTTAAGTTTTTCTAATGCTTGGGCACAAGCAGGAACAGCAAGAGCTCTTGTAAATTCAATGATTATAGGTGTTTCTGAAAAATTTAGTAAAAAACTTCAATTATCTGGAGTAGGATATCGTGCTTCAGTAACAAAAGGTAATATCATCAATATGTCATTGGGTTATTCACACACTATTACATATTGTTTACCTGAAGGTATTGACGTAGAAAACCCTACTCCAACAGAAATTATTATTAAAGGAATAGATAAACAACTAGTAGGACAAATTGCTGCTAATTTACGTTTTTACCGTATACCAGAACCTTATAAAGGAAAAGGTATTCGGTATTCAGATGAAGTTATACGTATGAAAGAGGCTAAGAAGAAATAAAATGATTTTTTCTAATAAAAATAAAATAATTTCTCGTATACGCCGATCTATAAAAACACGTCGTAAAATCAAAGAGCTAAATGCCATTCGACTAGTTGTGCATCGCACTTCGCGTCATATTTATGCTCAGATTATTTCTTCTGAAGAGTCGAAAGTATTAGTATTCGCTTCAACTTTAGAAAAAAAAATAAAATGTGATCTAAAATATACAGGAAATAAAGAAGCTGCAGCGAAAATAGGTAAAATTATTGCAGAACGTGCCTTGTGTAAAGGAATATATAATGTTTCTTTTGATCGATCTGGTTTTAAATATCATGGTCGTGTACAAGTTTTAGCCGAATCTGCACGTGAATTTGGACTTAAGTTTTAAGGTGAAAATTATAGAATGGCTAATATTGAAAAAAAGAATAATAGTGATTTACAAGAAAAATTAATTACAGTAAACCGCGTTTCAAAAACTGTGAAAGGCGGTCGTATATTTTCTTTTACAGCTTTAACTGTAGTAGGTAATGGAGATGGACGTGTAGGTTTTGGTTATGGAAAAGCGCGAGAAGTTCCTGCAGCCATTCAAAAAGCTATGGAAAAAGCTAGACGTAATATGATTACTATACCATTAGTAAATAAAACTTTACAACATTCATTAAAAGGTTCTCATACTGGATCTAATATTTTTATGAAACCTGCATCTGATGGAACTGGGATTATTGCAGGTGGAGCTATGAGAGCAGTTTTAGAAGTAGCAGGAGTACATAATGTATTAGCAAAAACTTATGGTTCGACTAATCCTATTAATATAGTTAGAGCCACCATGAATGGTTTAATCAAGATGAAATCTCCGAAAATGATAGCTGCTAAAAGAAATAAACGTATTGAAGAAATATTAGGATAAATTGTATTTAATGAAAAATATTAAAATTACTCAAATAAAAAGTGCAATAGGAAGATTGCCTAAGCACAAAAAAACATTAATTGGATTAGGATTGCGTTATATCGGACACACTGTTATACGTCAAGATACACCCTCCATTCAAGGCATGGTCAAAAAAATTTCTTATGTTTTAAAAGTAGAAAAGGAATAAAAGTATGTATTTAAATACTCTTTCTCCAGCAAATGGAGCACACAAAAATAGGAAAAGATTAGGTCGTGGTATTGGTTCAGGATTAGGAAAAACTGCAGGAAGAGGTCATAAAGGTCAAAAATCTAGATCAGGAAGTAGTATTCGTCGTGGTTTTGAAGGGGGTCAAATGCCTTTATATAGAAGACTTCCGAAATTTGGTTTTAATTCCCGAAAAAAAAATATTACAGCAGAAGTACGTTTATCGGATTTATCTAATTTATCTACAAATATTATTGATCTTGATATATTGAAAAAATCGAATCTTCTTAACAAGAATGTTAAATATGTCAAGATAATTCTTTCAGGAAAATTACAAAAATCTTTGATAATTAGAGGTTTGTTTGTAACTAAAGGTGCTCGTACTGCAATTGAAAATTCTGGTGGTAAAGTTGAAGGATAAACGGTAAATAATGGTAAAGAGAATAGAATCAAATTTTAAAAATACCCAAAAAAGTTTCAGTGAGCTAAAAAAAAGAATTATTTTTGTGATAATAGCTCTTATTATTTTTCGTATTGGTTCGTTTATTCCAATTCCTGGAATTGATACTACTATTTTATCTAAAATATTGAATGAGCAAAAAGGTACTATTATTGATATGTTTAATATGTTTTCTGGTGGCGCTTTAAGTAGAGCTTCTATTTTTGCTTTAGGTATCATGCCATACATATCAGCTTCTATTATTGTTCAATTATTAACGTTAGTACATCCGACTTTATCTGAAATAAAGAAAGAAGGAGAATCTGGACGCTATAAAATCAATCAGTATACTAGATATGCCACTTTAATATTAGCTATTTTTCAATCTATTGGAATTGCTACCAGTCTTCCTAATATAACGGGTATACGCACTATTATAATTAATGCTGATTTTTATTTTTATTTAATTTCAGTCATAAGTTTAGTAACTGGTACTATGTTTTTAATGTGGTTAGGAGAACTCATTACAGAATGTGGTATTGGAAATGGTATTTCAATTATTATTTTCATAGGAATAATAGCCGGTTTACCCTCAGCTATTAGCAATACTATTGAACAAACAAGACAGGGGAATTTGCATTTTCTATTATTTCTATTTATTTTAATATTAATGTTTTTAGTTATTTTTCTCGTCGTTTTTGTTGAAAGAGCTCAAAGAAAAATTATTGTTCACTATGCACAGCGTCAACAAGGTCGGCGTATTTATGTTTCTCAAAGCACTCATTTGCCTTTAAAAATTAATATGTCTGGTGTTATACCAGCAATTTTTGCTTCTAGTATCGTTCTATTTCCTGTAACTATTATATCTTGGTGTAAATTAAGCAGTGAATGGCAATGGTTAAAAATAATTTTATTTTATTTACAACCCAATCAACCTTTATATTTATTTTTATATATATCTGCAATAATATTTTTTTCTTTTTTTTATACAGGACTAGTCTTCAATCCTCGTGAAACCGCAGATAATTTAAAAAAATCAGGTGCTTTTATTTCGGGAATTAGACCGGGTGAGCAAACAGCTAAATATATTAATAAAATAATGTTAAGATTAACATTAGTTGGTTCTTTATATATTGCATTTATTTGTTTGATGCCAGAATTCATGAGAAGTGTAATGAATGTCCCTTTTTATTTTGGTGGTACTTCATTATTAATTGTTGTTGTAGTTATTATCGATTTTATTACGCAAATTCAAACATTAATGATGTCTAATCAATATGATTCTATACTAAAAAAAGCGAATCTTAATTAAAAAATTATATAAATCTATTTTGGAAAAACATCATGAAAGTACAAGCTTCTGTAAAAACACTGTGTCGAAATTGTAAAATAATACGAAGACATAATGTTGTAAGAGTTATTTGTAAAAATGATCCAAAACATAAACAGCGTCAGGGTTAATTTGTATGAATAGAAAATTTGTTAAAATCGTAATTATTATTTCTAGTCTTTGATTTATAATAAATTGATAGGATTTTATAACATGGCACGTATTGCGGGTATTAATATTCCTGAACACAAACATACTTTAATTGCATTGACTGCAATATATGGGATTGGTAAAAAACGTTCTAAATTAATTTGTTCTATTTCTAATATTCCTGAAAACTCTAAAATTATAGATTTAAATGAAGAACAGATTGAGTTATTGAGAACGCATGTTTCAAAATATGTTACTGAAGGCGACTTAAGAAGAGAAAGAACATTAAATATAAAACGCTTGGTTGATTTAAGTTGTTATCGTGGTCTGCGTCATCGTAGAAATCTTCCAGTACATGGACAAAGAACTAAAACTAATGCTAGAACTTGCAAAGGTCCTCGAAAACCAATAAAAAAATAATTTAGGTAAGTTTAATTATGGTAAAAAATTCAGCATCTGTTCGTACACGAAAACGTGTAAAAAAACAAATCTTAGATGGTATAGCACATATTCACGCATCTTTTAATAATACCATTGTAACTATTACTGATAGACAAGGAAATTCTTTAGGTTGGGCAACTTCTGGTGGTTCTGGTTTTAGAGGATCTCGGAAATCCACTCCTTTTGCTGCACAAGTTGCTGCTGAACGTTGTGCTGAAATAGTTAAAGATTATGGCATAAAAAATTTGGAAGTCATGGTTAAAGGTCCGGGTCCAGGAAGAGAATCTACTATTAGAGCCTTAAATGCTGCCGGATTTCGTATTACAAATATTACTGATGTTACACCAATTCCTCATAATGGTTGCCGTCCTCCTAAAAAACGTCGTGTATAATTTTTAGGAATTATTGGAGAATAAAATGGCAAAATACTTAGGTCCAAAATTAAAACTAAGTCGACGTGAAGGCACTGATTTATTTTTGAAATCAGGTCTTCGTTCAATAGAATCAAAGTGTAAATTAGATCAACCTCCTGGACAACATGGTATTCGAAAACCTAGATTATCTGATTATGCTATTCAGTTACGCGAAAAGCAAAAAGTACGTCGTTTATACGGTATTTTAGAACGTCAATTTAAAATATATTATAAACTTGCAGCAAGCTTAAAAGGAAATACTGGAGCAAATTTACTACAATTATTAGAATCCAGATTAGACAATGTAGTTTATCGAATGGGTTTTGGATGTACTCGTGCTGAATCAAGACAATTGATTAATCATAAATCTATTATAGTTAATGATAAAGTTGTTAATATTGCTTCATATCAAGTATCTCCTAATGATCAAATTTCAATTAGAGATAAATCTAAAAATCAATCGCGTATAAAAGCCGCTTTAGAGCTTGTCGAACAAAGAGAGAAACCTATTTGGTTAGAAGTTGATTCTATAAAAATGAAAGGTATTTTTAAAAGATATCCTGAACGTTCTGATTTATCTGCAGAAATCAATGAATACTTGATTGTTGAACTTTATTCTAAGTAGTAAAGTTGACTATTAAACGAGGATAATATGCAGAATTCTATCATGGGGTTTTTAAAACCGCGTCTAGTTGATATTGAACAAATTAGTACAACTCATACTAAAGTAACTTTAGAACCATTAGAAAGAGGTTTTGGTCACACATTAGGTAACGCATTGCGTAGAATTCTTCTTTCTTCTATGCCAGGATGTGCAGTAACTGAAGTAGAAATTGAAGGAGTACTTCATGAGTATAGTACTAAAGAGGGAATACAGGAAGACATTTTAGAAATATTGTTAAATTTAAAAGGATTGGCTGTCAAAGTACATGGAAAAGATGAAGTTTTTCTTACATTGAATAAATCTGGAATTGGTTCCGTTACTGCCACAGATATAATACATGATGGCGATGTTGAAATCATTAAACCAGAACATGTGATTTGTCATTTAACTGATGAAAACGCGTCTATTAAAATGAGAATAAAAGTACAACGCGGAAGGGGTTATATTCCCGCGTCTTCTAGAGTTCATACAGAAGAAGATTTGCGACCAATTGGTTGTTTATTAGTAGATGCTTGTTATAGTCCTATAGATAGAATTTCTTATAATGTAGAAGCAGCACGCGTAGAACAAAGAACTGACTTAGACAAATTAATAATTGAAATGGAAACTAATGGAACCATTGATCCAGAGGAAGCAATTCGAAGAGCGGCTACTATTTTATCAGAACAGTTAGAAGCCTTTGTTGATTTAAGAGATGTGAGAGAACCTGAAATTAAAGAAGAAAAACCTGAATTTGAACCTATTTTATTGCGTCCAGTAGATGATTTAGAATTAACAGTTCGTTCTGCTAATTGCCTTAAAGCAGAAGCCATACATTATATTGGTGATTTAGTACAAAGAACTGAAGTAGAACTTTTAAAAACTCCTAATTTAGGAAAAAAATCTTTAACTGAAATTAAAGATATATTAGCTTCTCGAAGCCTATCTCTTGGTATGAGATTAGAAAATTGGCCACCATCGAGTATTATAGATGAATAATTTATATTATTTTATATTGATATTTTAATAGAAGGAATAAATTTATGCGTCATCGGAAAAGTGGTCGTCAATTAAATCGTAGTAGAACGCATCTTAGTGCTATGTTGAAAAATATGGCATGTTCATTATTTATGCATGAAATTATAAAAACTACTTTATCTAAAGCAAAAGAATTACGACGTATCGTTGAGCCGATGATAACTTTATCTAAAAAAGATACTATTGCAAATAGAAGATTAGTTTTTTCTCGCATTCGTAACAATGAAACAGTCTCAAAATTATTCAAAAAATTAGGGCCTTGCTTTTTAAGCAGATTGGGCGGTTATACACGTATTTTAAAATGTGGATTTCGATCTGGAGATAAAGCTCCGATGGCTTATATTGAATTAGTTGATCGTGTAAAAAAAAATAAAAAAGAAATTGTAGAAGAATAAAATTCTATAAAATATTAAATGTATAAAATGTATTTTTATTAAAAATAAATATAATTTTTATTTTTAAAATGAGCAAACGGAAATATACCGTTTGCTTATTTTTTATATAATAGTACCAATTTGAAATATTTTTTTTTTCGAAAAAGGTATGTTTTTAACATCTATAATCTTTTTTCCAGGAAATTGAATTTTTTCAATATTCAATATTTGATAAGATGTATTTACTTGTATTCCATTATTGTTATAAACAATAATCTCTCCTACAGAAAAATTTGTTTTTTTAATGATGGGTATAACTGTTGCTTGCCATATTCTTATAGGCTCATTTTTCAATAGAAAATAACATACTGGCCATGGAATAAATGCTCGTATTAAACGTTCTAATTTTTCGGCTTTTAAATTCCAGTTTAATAAAGCGTCTTTTTTATATATTTTTTTTGATACAATTGCATTTTTTTCATTTTGTTTTTTTTCGATAATAGTATTATTAGTAATTTTTTCTAAGACTTCTAATAATGCTTGCATTCCAATTTTCATTAGTTTCAAAGATAAACTTTTAGTAGTATCTTGTGAAGATATATCGCATGATATTGAATATATTATCTTACCAGTATCAATTTTATCATCCATGTTAATAATACTGATACCTGTTTTTTTATCACCATTTAAAATTGATGATTGAATAGGAGTGGCTCCTCGCCATCTAGGTAAAAGTGAAGCGTGAATATTAATACAACCTTTGGGAAACATAGTTAAAATTTTCTTTGGTATTAATTTTCCATAAGATACTACTATCATTATATCTGCGTTGAATTTTAATAGTTTATTTTGAAATATTTCATCATGTAAATTTGTAGGTTGAAAAATAGGAATTTTATTATTTATAGATAGTCTTTTTACAGGAGAAAAAGTAATTTTTTGTCCCCTTCCAGATGAGCAATCTGGTTGACTAATTACTGCGATTACGTCATGTGAAGAAGTAAGAAGTATATTTAAATGTGCAGCAGAAAAATCTGCTGTTCCAGCAAAAATAATTTTTAATTTTTTCAAATTTTTTTAATTCCTAATAAAATGTTTTTTATTTCTTTTCTCTAGTTTTGTGAATTTTTTATCAATTCTTTCTTTTTTAAATTTTGACAGATAATCAATAAATAATTTACCTTTAAGATGATCTATTTCATGCTGTATGCAAATAGATATTATTGAATCTGTTTTTATTTTTATTTTTTTTCCATGCAAATCTAGAGCTTCAACCGTTATATAATTAAATCTTGGCACAGATGCACGATATTCTGGAATTGATAAGCATCCTTCTTCAATGCTAATATTACCTTCTTTCTTAATTATTTTGGGGTTAATTAGTATTAAATTATTTTTTTCTTTTTCCATTGCGCTGATAACTATTATTTGTAATTGAATGTTTACTTGAGTTGCCGCTAAACCAATTCCATTTTCTTGATGCATTGTATCTATCATATTGTTTACAATATTTTTGATTTTTTCGTTAATTTGACACACGGGTTTAGCAACAAGTCTTAAACGTTTATCAGGATAATAAAGTATTTTTAACAAAGACATATATTTTAGATGTAAAATAGTTAAACTTTATCTATTAGTATAGACTCTTTTATTATAATTAAAAGTTTCCTAAAATTATTTTAAATAAAAAAAGATTATATTTTTATAAGATGTTTTTATAAAAGTTTATTGACGTAATATTATAATATTTTTCACATTATATATTAATGATACTCATGATAAAGTTATATATAGAATATATTACTAAATATTTAAATTTTTTAATATGTGATTGAGGATGTAATGTTTGATATATTAATATATTTATTTGAAACTTATGTGCATAGTGAATCAAATAGGTCTATCGATTATGATAGTTTAACAAATGATTTATTTGATATAGGTTTTCAGCAAAAAGATATTTACAATGCTTTACGTTGGTTAAAAAATCTTTCTTCTTATAAAAAAAATATTATTTCATCGATTAATTTATCATCAAATCAAATTTCTACGCGCATTTATACTAAAGAAGAATCTTTTAAATTAAATGTTGATTGTCGTGGTTTCATACTTGTTTTAGAACAATTAGAAATATTAACATTAGATACAAGAGAAATGATTATTGAAAGAATTATGGAATTAGAGATAAATGAATTAAATCTAGAAGATCTAAAATGGATTATATTAATCGTTTTATTTAATGTACCTGGATGTAAATCAATGTATAAAAAGCTTGAAAATTTATTATTTAATTTTAAAGAAGAAGTCATTCATTAGATATTTTTTTAAATGAATTACAAAAATTTTTTATTATGAGTAAATATCAATGGATAAACATTGTTTTTTAAGGTCATTATTTTATTGTATAAAGATGTTACATGATGAAAATGTGATTGCATATCCGACGGAATCTATGTTTGGACTAGGGTGTGATCCTACTAGCGAAGAAGCTGTAAAAAAATTGCTTTTTTTAAAAAAAAGAACTATAGAGAAAGGATTTATATTAGTTGCTTCAGATTTTGATCAAGTAAGAATGTATATTAATGAAAATGATTTATCAAAAAAACAAAAAAATAAAATTTTTTGTTATTGGCCGGGACCATTCACTTTTTTACTGCCAGCAAAATATAATGTTCCTTATTGGTTGACTGGTAAATTTAATACTATTGCTGTACGTATAAGTGCTCATATTGGAATAATACAATTATGTAATGCTTTCGGAAAAGCCGTAATATCTACAAGTGCTAATATTTCAAATATGAATCCATGTATTACTTCTGAAGAAGTTTTTAAATGTTTTGGTAAAGATTTTCCATTATTAAGTGGAAAAATAGGAAATGAAAGACATCCTTCTAGGATTATTAATATTATTAACGGAAATATAATTCGCCATGTTTAAAGATCAAAAATTTAATTATGCTGTATTTGGAAATCCCATTAAGCATAGTAAATCTCCTATGATTCACAGTTTTTTTTCAAAACAAACAGGTATTTTACATACTTATAATTCTATACATGTTCCATTGAAAGATTTTCGTTCTGTTTTGTGTAGTTTTTTTGAAAAATACGGTCAAGGTGCAAATGTTACTGCACCATTTAAACGCGAAGCATATTCTTTTTCTACTCAATTGACTGAAAGAGCTAAAATTGCTCAATCCGTTAATACATTAAAAAAAGTAGATAATCAGTATTTGTTAGGAGATAATACAGATGGAATTGGACTATTATCTGATTTAATTAGATTAAACTTTATAAAAAAAAATTATTCGATATTAATACTAGGTGCCGGTGGTGCAGTTCAAGGAGTTCTTTTTTCTCTTTTATCATTTGGATGTTCAGTTTTTATTTTAAATAGAACTATAGAAAATTCAAAAAAAATAGTTTTACAATTTCGTAAATATGGAAATATAAACATATTTAATCAAGAATTATTAAATATAAAATATTTTGATTTAATTATCAACGCAAGATCGATATATACTGAAGAATCAGGAAACGTTCTTCCTTTATCTTTAATTTCTTCAAAAACTTGTTTTTATGACATGAATTATCAAATAGATAATACTTTTTTTATCGATTGGTGTATAAAAATAGGTGCGACTTATTATACTAATGGAATAGGAATGTTGGTTTTTCAAGCGGCTCATTCTTATTTTTTATGGCATAATATATTACCAGAAACAAATTATATAATTGAAATTTTAAACAAAAAAAATAACATGGAGTTTAAAGATAAATTAATATAATTTTTCATATTTTATCAAAATTATTGTATTATTGAACTAATAATAAAGAAAATACTTGACTCTTTTTTTTTGATCTGTTATTTATTATAATATTAAATTAAAATTAGTATTTTAAAAGTCCCCTTCGTCTAGAGGTCTAGGACATCGCCCTTTCACGGCGGCAACAGGGGTTCAAATCCCCTAGGGGACGATAAAAAATTATTATTTAAAAAAATAAATATATACTAATTTAAATTATTGTGTTATGCTCAAGACAACTTTAAAACAAAGTTTAAAAAAGCTCTTTAAAAATTCGGAAAACAAGCATAAATAACTTATTTTTTTAAAACACCTGTGGGTTGTAAGGTTAAGCAAATAAGCGTACATGGTGAATGCCTTGGCAGTCAGAGGCGAAGAAGGACGTGCTAATCTGCGAAAAGCGTCGGTAAGCTGATATGAAGCGCAATAACCGTCGATTTCCGAATGGGGAAACCCGATGTATTTAATACATCATTATTAACTGAATCAAATAAGTTAATAAAGCAAACCAAGAGAACTGAAACATCTAAGTACCTTGAGGAAAAGAAATCAACCGAGATTCCCTTAGTAGTGGCGAGCGAAAAGGGAACAGCCCAGAACTATAATCAATATAAGTTACAGTAGAATGATTTGGAAAATTCAGCGATACAAGGTGATAGCCCAGTATACGAAATAATTTATATTGTGAGTTCGAAAAGTAGAGCGGGACACGAGAAATCCTGTTTGAATACGGGGGGACCATCCTCCAAGGCTAAATACTCCTGACTGACCGATAGTGAACTAGTACCGTAAGGGAAAGGCGAAAAGAACCCCGGCGAGGGGAGTGAAATAGAACCTGAAACCATGTACGTACAAGCAGTGGGAGCATATTTTTTTTAAATAATTTGTGACTGCGTACCTTTTGTATAATGGGTCAGCGACTTGTACTCTGTAGCAAGGTTAACCATATAGGGGAGCCGAAGGGAAACCGAGTCCTAAATAGGCGTTAAGTTTCAGGGTACAGACCCGAAACCCGGTGATCTAGCCACGGGCAGGTTGAAGGTTGGGTAAAACCAACTGGAGGACCGAACCGACTGATGTTGAAAAATCAGCGGATGACCTATGGCTAGGGGTGAAAGGCCAATCAAACCGGGAGATAGCTGGTTCTCCCCGAAAGCTATTTAGGTAGCGCCTCGTGAATTCATCTACGGGGGTAGAGCACTGTTTCGGCTAGGGGGCCATCCCGGCTTACCAACCCGATGCAAACTCCGAATACCGTAGAATGCTATCACGGGAGACACACAGCGGGTGCTAACGTTCGTTGTGGAAAGGGAAACAACCCAGACCGCCAGCTAAGGTCCCAAAGTCATAGTTAAGTGGGAAACGATGTGGGAAGGCATAAACAGCCAGGATGTTGGCTTAGAAGCAGCCATCATTTAAAGAAAGCGTAATAGCTCACTGGTCAAGTCGGCCTGCGCGGAAGATATAACGGGGCTCAAACTATGCACCGAAGCTGCGGCAGCAAAAATATTTTTTTTGCTGGGTAGGGGAGCGTTCTGTAAGCCAAAGAAGATATATTGTAAAGTATATTGGAGGTATCAGAAGTGCGAATGCTGACATGAGTAACGATAAAGCAGGTGAAAAACCTGCTCGCCGAAAAACTAAGGTTTCCTGTCCAACGTTAATCGGGGCAGGGTAAGCCGACCCCTAAGGCGAGGCTGAAAAGCGTAGTCGATGGACAACAGGTTAATATTCCTGTGCTTAATATTACTGCGAAGTGGGGACGAAGAAGGTTAGGTTATCCAGGTGACGGTTATCCTGGTTTAAATGTGTAGGTATGATAATTAGGCAAATCCGGTTATCTTTAATCTGAGGCATGATGACAAGTCACTAAGGTGATGAAGTAACTAATACCACGCTTCCAAGAAAAGCCTCTAAGCATCAGGTAATATTAAATCGTACCCTAAACCGACACAGGTGGTTAGGTAGAGAATACTAAGGCGCTTGAGAGAACCCAGGTGAAGGAACTAGGCAAAATAGTGCCGTAACTTCGGGAGAAGGCACGCTAGCATTAAGTAAGAAGATTTACTCTTATATAGCTGAAGCTAGTCGAAGATACCAGCTGGCTGCAACTGTTTATTAAAAACACAGCACTGTGCAAACACGAAAGTGGAAGTATACGGTGTGACGCCTGCCCGGTGCCGGAAGGTTAATCGAAGGGGTCAAAGGAAACTTAAAGCTCTGGACTGAAGCCCCGGTAAACGGCGGCCGTAACTATAACGGTCCTAAGGTAGCGAAATTCCTTGTCGGGTAAGTTCCGACCTGCACGAATGGCGTAATGATGGCCAGGCTGTCTCCACCTGGGACTCAGTGAAATTGAATTTGCTGTGAAGATGCAGTATATCCGCGGCAAGACGGAAAGACCCCGTGAACCTTTACTATAGCTTGACACTGAATTCTAAATTTTAATGTGTAGGATAGGTGGGAGGCTGTGAAATTAAAACGCCAGTTTTAATTGAGCCACACTTGAAATACCACCCTTTAAAATTCGGTGTTCTAACCTAGTGCCGTAATCCGGTACAGAGACAGTGTCTGGTGGGTAGTTTGACTGGGGCGGTCTCCTCCCAAAGAGTAACGGAGGAGTACGAAGATTGGCTAATCACGGTCGGACATCGTGAGGTTAGTGCAAAGGCATAAGCCAGTTTGACTGTGAGCGTGATAACGCGAGCAGGTGCGAAAGCAGGTCTTAGTGATCCGGTGGTTCTGTATGGAAGGGCCATCGCTCAACGGATAAAAGGTACTCCGGGGATAACAGGCTGATACCGCCCAAGAGTTCATATCGACGGCGGTGTTTGGCACCTCGATGTCGGCTCATCACATCCTGGGGCTGAAGCAGGTCCCAAGGGTATGGCTGTTCGCCATTTAAAGTGGTACGCGAGCTGGGTTTAGAACGTCGTGAGACAGTTCGGTCCCTATCTGCCGTGGGCGTTGGAAGATTGAGGGGGGCTGCTTCTAGTACGAGAGGACCGAAGTGGACGCATCACTGGTGTTCGGGTTGTCATGCCAATGGCATTGCCCGGTAGCTAAATGCGGAAAAGATAAGCGCTGAACGCATATAAGCACGAAACTTGCCCCAAGATGAATCTTCCCTGAAACAGAAATGTTTACTGAAGGGACGTTGAAGACTACGACGTTGATAGGCTAGATGTGTAAGCATAGTAATATGTTGAGCTAACTAGTACTAATGACCCAAGAGGCTTAACCTTACAACACCAGAGGTGTTTTTAAAATAAATTTAATAAAAAAAGCTTGTTTTACTGAATTGATTACAAAGTTAATATATTTTAATAACACATTTTTATTAAAATGCCTGGCAAAAATAGTGTAGTGGTACCACCTGAATCCATTCCGAACTCAGAAGTGAAACGCTTCAACGCCGATGGTAGTACGGGGCCTCCCCGTGCAAGAGTAGGTATAAGCCAGGCAAAAAAAACCCGAAATTTTTTTCGGGTTTTTTTATATTTAAAATAAATTATTTTAAATAATGTATTACTATTTTAATTTATCAATAGTATAGTATTTAAATATAAAAATATTTTTATTAAAATGTATATAAGTATTTTTTAAAAAAAAATTACTTTCTAGCTAACAATAGATTTACATGTTAATCTATTTAGAATTTAAATTTTTTATGAGAAAAATACTCCATAATTATTTATTAATATTTTTTTTAATTTAGTATATTTTTTCATGTGAAGGTAATATAGATGTCCAAGATTAAAGGTAATGTTAAGTGGTTTAATGAATCTAAAGGTTTTGGTTTTATTACTCCAGAAGATGGAAGTAAAGATGTGTTTGTTCACTTTTCGGCTATACAAAGTAATGGCTTTAAAACTTTAGCAGAAGGTCAAAGTGTTGAGTTTGAAATCACTGAAGGAGCAAAAGGCCCATCTGCTGCTAATGTTGTTAGTTTATAATTTTATTTATCTTTTTTTATTTTTGTAATATAAGAATAAATATGTTTTTTTATAGTACGGCTCTTAAATAGGGCTGTACTATATTAAAATAAATAATTTATATATATTATTTTTTTATAAAACCATTCTAACTATGTTTATTTTACTAATTTCATGATATAAAATTTCAATTTGTTCAAAATTTTTAGCACATATTGTAATTGAGACGGAAAGATAGTTTCCTCTATTACTTGATTTGACTTGAGGTGTATAATCTCCAGGAATCTGAATTTGAATGACTTTTATTATCTGGTCAATAAGTTCAGGCTGTGCCAAGCCAATGATCTTATAAGTAAAAAAACAAGGGAATTTTAACATTTCTCTTAATTTTGTTTTCATTATTAATTCCAAATTTGTTTTTTACAATAAAATATTCTATTAATTTTTTAAAAATATATATTTTTTAAAAATATTTTTATTAATACTTGTACTAAAAATAATTTAATCAGTTTAGCATATTGATAATATAGAAAATAACACATTTCATGTTATTTTCTTAAAGTATATTTTTTGTAGGATATAAATGATGTTAAAAATTTTTAATACATTGACTAAAAAAAAAGAAATCTTTAAACCCATCAAACAAAAAAAAATTAATTTATATGTATGTGGTGTTACTGTATATGATTTATGTCATATTGGTCATGGCCGAACTTTTGTTGTTTTTGATATAATAGTTCGTTATCTACGTTTTTCTGGTTTCAAAGTAAACTATATTAGAAATATTACTGATATTGATGATAAAATTATTGCAAAATCTATCAAAGAAAAAATAAAAATGAATGTTTTTACTACTTCTATGATTAAAGAGATGCATAAAGATTTTAATTTATTGGGTATTATTCCTCCAGATAAAGAACCTCGTGTTACCGATTATATTAATGATATTATTAAAATTATTATACATTTAATAAATAATCAACACGCATATATAAACCAAGATGGTGATGTAGTTTTTTCTGTGGAAAGTGATCAAAATTATGGAACTTTATCTCGTCAATCTTTAACATCGCTACAATCTGGATTGCGCATTCCAGTAAATAATATGAAAACAAATCCGTTAGATTTTATACTGTGGAAAATTTCTAAAGAAAAAGAGTTTTCTTGGGATTCCCCATGGGGGAGAGGTCGTCCTGGTTGGCATATTGAATGTAGTGCTATAACTAATGTTTTTTTTAAAAATTCTATAGATATTCATGGAGGTGGTGCCGATCTTCTTTTTCCACATCATGAAAATGAAAGATCTCAATCTGTATCTTTTGATCATACATCAAAAATCAATTTTTGGATGCATACAGGTGTAGTAATCATAAATAATCAAAAAATGTCTAAATCTTTAGGAAATGCACATCTCATAAGAGATCTTTTAAAAGAATATAGCTCTGAAGTTTTGCGTTATTTTTTTCTTTCAACACATTATCGTCATCCTATTCACTATTCTAAAGAGAATTTAAATCAAGCATATAGATCATTAAAATATTTATATTTAGCATTGTGTAATATTCAACCTCATTCTAATGATGAAGAAGGAATGAATTTCCAAATCGAATTTTATGATTCTATGAATGATGATTTTAATACTCCTAAAGCTTTTTCTATTTTTTTTAAAATAGCACGTAAAATAAATTTTTTTAAAAAAAAAGATGTATTAAAATCAAGTAAATTTGCCTTTCGATTAATATTTTTAGCAAATAGTTTAGGTTTTTTATTAGAAGATCCAAGAGATTTTTTACAACAAAAAACTATATTAAATGCATCTATAGTAAAAAAAATTGAATCTCTGATAGAGAGAAGAAATGTTGCAAGAAAATTAAAATTATGGGAAGAAGCAGATAACATCAGAAAAGAATTAATTTCTTTAAATATAGTATTAGAAGATTTTTCTGATAAAACGACATGGAGAAAAAAGTAATTTTTTAAAAATCATGATTTTTTTCGCAGGCTTCTAATGTGTTTTGCAATAATGTTGCTACAGTCATGGGACCAACACCACCAGGTACAGGTGTTATGTAAGAAGCTTTTAAATATGCGGTTTCAAAATCCACATCACCCACTATCTGACCATCTTTTAATCTGTTAATTCCTACATCTATAACAATTGAACCATTTTTGATCCAATGTCCTTTTAAAAATTTTGGTTTTCCAATAGCAACGATTAACAAATCAGCATGTTTTACATGATTTTTTAAACCTTTAGTAAACCTATGCGTAACAGTAGTTGTACATCCAGCTAATAATAATTCTAAACTCATAGGTCTTCCGACGATATTAGATGCTCCTACCATTACCGCATGTAATCCATGAGTTTTTATTTTATTGTATTTCAACATTGTAATAATACCCTTAGGTGTACATGCTCGTAATTTTGGCGTTCTTTGACATAAAGAGCCTGTATTGTATGGATGAAAACCATCTACATCTTTATCGGGATTAATGCTAATTAGAATTTTAAGATGATTTATTTGTTTAGGTAGTGGCAATTGTATCAAGATTCCATCTATATTATTATTTTTATTAAGTTTATCAATAAGTTTTAATATTTCTATTTCTTCAGTATTTTCAGGAAAATACCAGCATTCTGAAAAAAAACCAACATTTTTACATGCTGTTTTTTTTTTGTTCACGTAAATTTGAGAAGGAATATGATTTCCAACTAAAATCATCGCTAATCCGGGTATTTTTTTTCCATCTTTTTTGCGTTGATTTACTTTTTTTAGAATATTCGATTTTATTTTTTCTGCTATTTGATTACCATTTATAATTATTGCTGACATTAGTAACTCGATTATTTTTCTTTTTGATTTTAAAAAAATATATAGGAACGTTTTTATAATATATGTTAATTTTTATGAAATGTATTAATATTTAAGAAAATTAATATTAATTTAGTTGCATATATATTATATTAATGTTAGATTTTAATCTAATTATTTTTCTGCGTTCTTAGCTCAGTTGGATAGAGCAACGGCCTTCTAAGCCGTAGGTCACAGGTTCGAATCCTGTAGAACGCAAAAAATTTTTAAAAAATCTATTGTTTTAGAATTTCTTCTATTTTTTTCTTAACTGATAACACTGAATTGATTGTATTAATTTGAAAAAATTTTATACCATTTATTTTTTTTTCATTTAAATAATATTCAATTAAGGGATAAGTTATTTTTTTATATTCTTCTAATCTTCTTTTAATACTTGCTTTTTGGTCATCTTCTCTTGTAATTAATAGTTCTTTAGTCACATCATCTTGATCTTTAATTTTAGGTGGATTAAACTTTACGTGATATACACGTCCCGAAGGAATATGTATTCGTCTACCTGATATGCGCTCTAATATAGATTCATATGGTAAGATTAATTCTAAAACATAATCTATTTTTATTTTATTCTTTGATAAATAAAAACATTGTTCGAGAGTTCTTGGAAAACCATCTAGAATGAAACCATTTTTACAATCTTTTTTTTGAATTCTATCATGTATTAAATTACATACAATTTCATCAGAAACTAGATTCCCTTTTTTAATAATTTTTTGTATATCTTCTCCTATTTTATTTTTAGTATAAATATTTTCTCGCAACATATCCCCTGTAGATATTTGTGGAATTTTATATTTCTGTTTGATAAATTTTGCTTGTGTTCCCTTTCCAGTTCCTGGTGCGCCTAACAAAAGAATACGCATAATTATTTCTTGTTTAAATGTGAGTGAATTTTAAGATTACTACTAGTATAATAGTAGTAATCATATTTTTTTATTATGTAAGAAGTAATTTATTCATTCTGGAAATAAATTGATGTGGATTTTCTAGATTACCTTTTTCAGCTAATAGTGCTTGATCTAATAATAATTTAATCCATTCATTAAATTGTTGTTCATCATGAATTAAACATATTTTTTTTATTAAAACATGATTTGGATTAATTTCAAAAATATATTTTAATTCTGGTACAGATTGTCCTGCTGCAGAAAAAAGTTTAGCCATTTGTGTAGTCATTTCATTAGAATCACTGAGTAAAACACATGGAGTATGTGTTAATCGATATGTTAATCTTACATCTTTTACTTTATCTCCAAGAATTTTTTTTGTTTTTTTCAAAAAATCAATCATTTCATTTGGTAATTCTTGGTTTTTGATTTTTTTCTCTTCTGTTAATTTATTTAATGATAAATCTTCTTTGCTAATAGATTGAAATTTTTTCCCTTCAAATTCAACAAGATAATTCATCATCCATTCATCGATTCGATCAGATAACAATAAAACATCAATGTTATTTTTTTTGAATAATTCTAAATGAGGACTATTTTTTGCTGATTCATAACTGTCTGCAGTAATATAATATATTTTATCTTGTTTTTGATCCATTTGATCGATATATTCCTTTAAAGATAATTCTTGTTTAGAACTATTACTTTTAATCGATGTAAATCGTAAAAGATTAGAAATCTTACTTAGATTTTCATTGTCTTCAGCAGGCCCTTCTTTTAAAACAAGACCAAATTGATCCCAAAAAATTTGATATTTTTCACTATTGTCTTTTGCTAATTTAGCCAACATAGACAAAGATCTTTTTATTAATGCTTTTTTTAAATTTTGTGTAATGCAATTATCTTGTAATATTTCCCGTGAAATATTTAAAGGAAGATCACTAGAATCTATTAAACCTCTTATAAAACGTAAATAATTAGGAAGAAATTCTTGAGAATTATCCATAATATAAACACGTTTCACATATAATTTTAAACCATGCTTGTTGTCTCTATTCCATATATCCCATGCTGATTTTTCAGGTACATACAATAAACTAATATATTCTTGATTTCCTTCTACACGATTATGGCTCCATATAAGTGGATTATTCTGATCATTAGTTATGTGTTTATAAAAATCTTTATACTCTTCTTCGGTAATAGAAGATTTATTTAGTGTCCACAGTGCTTTAGCTTTATTAATTTGTTCCCAAAAATACGTTTTATTTGTTTCATTATAATTTTGAATGTAAACTGGTACAGTAATATGATCAGAATATTTACTAATTATATTTTTAATACGCCATATTTCTAAAAATTCCTCTTCTTCTTTTTTTAAAAATAATGTGATCTCAGTTCCTCTTTTCTTTTTGACAATATCAGTTATTTTATATTCTCCTTCTCCTGAGGATTCCCATAATGTTCCTTCAACAGATTTTGCTCCGGCAAATCTAGTTCGAACAGATACCTTTTCTGATACAATAAAAGATGAATAAAAACCAACTCCAAATTCTCCTATTAATTCATTTTGTTTATTGTGTTTTTTTTCTAAAGATTGCAGAAATGATTTAGTTCCCGATTTAGCAATAGTACCAAGATTTTCAATGGTATCTTGCTTAGTCATTCCAATACCATTATCACTAATAATGAGTGTTCTTTGTGCTTTATTAATAGAAATTTGAATTTTTATATCACTATCATTTTCATATAATTCTGGTGATGATATAGATTTAAAACGTAATTTATCTATTGCATCTGATGAATTAGATATTAGTTCTCGTAAAAAAATTTCTTTGTTAGAATATAATGAGTGAATCATTAAATGTAGTAGTTGTTTTACTTCTGATTGAAAATTATATACTTCTGTTTTTTGTTTTTTCATATGTTAAACTCTTTTAAAATGATTTTACGATTAACATTTATTTTAATGTAAAATTTTTCAATAAATAATTAATGCTTTATGAAAATTATATTTTAATTTTATATTATTTTTTTATACTGGCATATTGAATCCATTTGGAAGTTGCATTCCCGTAGAAATAGCAGACATTTTCTTTTTTTGCACTTCCGATATTCTTCTTGCAGCGTCATTGAATGCAGCGGCTGCTAAATCTTCTAGCATCTCTTTATCATCTTGAAGCAAACTTGGATCTACTTCTACGCGTCGGCAATTATGTGCGCCATTGATAGTGACTTTAACTAATCCAGCACCTGCTTCTCCCGTAACTTCCATTTTAGCTATTTCATCTTGTATTTTTGCCATTTTTTCTTGCATTTGTTGTGCTTGTTTCATTAAATTACCTAAACCACTTTTAGTAAACATGTTTTTTTATCTCTTTTTTATAATGTTAAAAATATGTTATTTTGTAAATCCTTTATGTAAAAATTGATTAATATTTTAAGATTAGTATCTTGTATAAATAAAAGATTATTTCTAATAATTTTATATATTTTATAAAATTATTTATAAGAAATTCATATATATAATATATATTATTAGTTAATAGTATTTTTTTAGTTTCTTTTATTAAATTTAAATATACAATTTGATTTTCTAAATAGTTGCTATTTTTTCTTTTTAAATAAATTTTTTATATTGAATTAATTGCACGTAATAAAGTTATTTCTACTCCCATTTTATAATTCGGAGAAAATTTTAATTCTTTTCTTCCATTTAATAATATTTGATAACATAATTGAACATTTTTTTTATCGATATTTTTCGCTATTTTTGCTATGTGATTTTTATACGTTTCTGAAAAAATCTCTCCCCATACTAATGGAAAAGATTGTAATATAGTAATATGATATAAGAAACGTAATATTTCTATTAAAACTTCTTCCCATTCTACTCCTAGATTGCCGATTTTTTTTAATAAAAACATAGTTTTTTTAGCATCTTTTTTTAAAATGGCATCAGTTAAAAAAAAAGAATATTTTTCAGGAGGCAATCCTAACATTTCTGTTATGTTTTTTATATAAACATGACCATTACCTAAATTTATAGCATTTTCTAATAAATTAAGTGCATCTCGTATACTTCCTTTGGCATAATAAGAGATCTTTTCTAAAGAATTATTATCATGATTGATAGATTCTTTATTTAAAACATATTTTAATAAATTAAGAATATTTTCTTCAGAAAGTGTTTTTAATTTAAAATATAAACAACGAGAAATAATAGTTTTAGGAATTCTTTTGATATCTGTAGTTGCTAAAACAAATTTTATATGCTTAGGAGGTTCTTCAAGAGTTTTTAGAAGTGCATTAAAACTATGACGAGAAAGCATATGAACTTCATCAATTAAATATATTTTAAAACGACTTTTAGCAGGAGCATAATAAATATTATCTAAGATATCTCTCATGTCTTCTACTTTTGTGCGAGAGGCTGCATCTATTTCAAGAACATCTAAACATAATCCTTTTTCTATTTCTTGACAAATGATACATGTCCTACAAGGATTAGATGAGATACCTTTTTCGCAATTCAAGCTTTTCGCAAGCAATCGAGCAATAGTTGTTTTTCCGGTTCCTCTTGTACCAGATAATAACCATGCATGATGAATACGACCAAGAGACAATCCATTAGATATAGCAGTAATAATATGATTTTGACCAATTATATCTTTAAAAGACTGCGGGCGCCATTTTCGAGCTAATATTTGATAGTTCATAGAGTTTTTATAGTATTTGTGAAAAGAATATCCTATCAATATTAATTGTATTATAAAAGTGATCTCATTGAGATTGTATGCTTTTTTTAAAAATATCTAATATATAAAAATATTAGTTGTAAATTTAAAATTTTATCTATAGAATAAATGATATAATTGAAATATATACTTTTTTTATATGTGTGTATAATCTAATTATAAACAAAGTTTTCTGTTAGCTCCAAACACTGTAATATTGAATACTTGGTCAGATTCGGAAGAAAGCAGCCAAATCAGTTAATACAGGTGTTCTGATAAAGCTAACAGAAACTTCTAAAGTTTTTTAGATAATTGAAATTTATACATCTTCCAATAGTAACTTTTACTATCCAATAATTTCTTATGTTTTCCAAACTCAACAATCTTTCCTTTTTTTAAAACTACAATTAAATCTGCTTCGACAATAGTAGAAAGTCTATGCGCGATTACTACTAAAGTAGAATTTTTTCGTATAGATAACAATGTTTTTTGAATTAATTGTTCTGTACCAGAATCAATATTAGCAGTGGCTTCATCTAATATAAGTATTTTGGGACGAGAAACTAGTATTCTAGCAATAGCTAGTAATTGTTTTTGACCTACAGATAAATTGCTACCTTCTTCTCCTAATAGAGAATAAATTCCTTTGGGCATAGATTTTACTAAAGATGAAAGACAAACTGTATCTAATATTTCCCACACTTTCTCTTCAGATATTTTTCTTCCCAGTGTGATATTAGACAAAACAGTATCTGAAAGAATAATTGGATCTTGTTGTACCATTAATATGTTTTTTCTTAAAACGGAATGACTTATTGAATCAATAGATTTATTGTCTAGATATATTTTACCCTGCGTTACAGGATAGTATCCCATTAATAAGCTTGCTAAAGTGCTTTTTCCGCTTCCAGTATGTCCTACCAATGCAATAAAACTTTTAGATGGCATATTAATATTAATATTTTCTAAAATATTTTTAGGGGAGTTTTTATAGTGAAAACTGATATTTTTAATATTGATCTTACCACTTGTAAATATATTTTTATTTTTTCCATATTTTTGTTTCGGAGAATCTATAAGTGAGAATATTCTTTCTCCTGCAACAATAGATTGTTGTAGTATTGCTTGTTGAATAGTAATAGCAATTAAAGGTTCATTGAGTCTTCCAAGATAAGTAATAAATGCATATAATATGCCTACTTCAAATGCTTCAATAGGAAAACAACTAAATAAAAAAATAAAATTAGATAGTATTAAAGCGGATAACAAACTAAGTAGTGGTCTTAATAAAAAACCGTCTAATCGTAATATTTTCATCCGTGCTAAATAGTGTAAATCACTACTTTTTTTAATATTTTTTTTAAATCTTTTTTGTTGACGAAACTGTTGAATCACATTCATTCCATTAATAGTTTCATTAAATTTATTATTAATATCAGCTAAATGATATCTTACTTTTCTTAAAAGTGGAGTACTGTAATACTGATATATAAACATAATTGTTAGAACTAATGGTAAAATAAGTAATGCTATTATTGCCATACGCCATTCAAGAGTAAACATAGCACATAGTATAATAAAAATTAATATTACACTTCGAAATAATGTTGGTCCAACAGTATCATATAATTCTTTAACTACTTCAGTATCGTTCGTTACCTTGGAAATCATTTGCCCAATAGGTTGAGAATCGAATTCACTAATAGGTTGTTGCAATGCGGCGTTCATAACATCTTGACGTAATGTGTTAATTATGCGTACTGCAATTTTATTAAACAGAATACTTTGAAAGTAATTAAAAAAAACTGATAATATTTGTAAAATTATATATAATATTATAATTATAAATATTATTTTTAAATGTAATGCATGCTTAGATAGAATATTGTTAATAAAATAACTTATTAAAATAGGTCCTAAAACTTCTGATATTGACCCACCTAAAAGAAAAATGAATGCTACAATTAATTTTTTTTTGTAAGGTTTTATGTAAAGTATCAAGCGTTTTAAAATTGGCCAAAACTCAATTAAATGATTCATGTTATAAATTTTTCACCTATTTTTTAATTGTCCTCAAGTTCTACTGCTAATTGTTGATAACAATACATTGATTTATACCAATTTTCTTCTGTAATTAACTTGGAATGATTTCCTCTTTGTATAATCAAACCATTTTTTATTACTATAATTTCGTCTGAATCAATTAATGCAGATAAACGATGTGCAGTAATAATTAAAGAATGTCCATTTTTTTTCCATTGATTAATATTTTTCAAAATAATATTTTCTGTTTGACTATCAACAGCAGAAAGTGCATCATCTAATATTAGTATTTCTGCATTTAATAATAAAGCACGTGCTATAGAAATGCGCTGTTTTTGACCACCCGATAACATTACTCCACGTTCTCCTACTTGAGTTTTATATCCTTTTGGTAAATAAATGATATCTTTGTGTATATCAGCTAACTTAGCTACTTCTTCTATTTCTTCTTGAGATGCATTAGGTTTACCTAAACTAATATTATTAGCTATACTTTCTGAGAATAAAAAAGAAGTTTGATTTACAACAGCAATTTTGCTTCTCCAAGTATCAATTTTTAAATCTAATAATGATAAAGAATGATATGTTATATCTTTTTTGTTAAAGTTAAATTGTCTTTGAATAAGCTTTAGTAAAGTGCTTTTTCCAGATCCTGTAGGACCACAAATACCTAGAGTATTCCCTGGTTCTAGAATTATGTGTATATCTTTTAAAGATGCAATTGTATTGTCAGGATAAAAAAAATTTTTAATATTAATACTCAGTAAACCAGAATACGGTGGGACAGTTTTATTGCCATCTTTAATGCATAGTTCTTTATTAATAATTGCATATATTCGATCCCAAGCTGCACTTCCTCTTTCAACTATATTAAACATCCATGCTAATGCTAACATTGGCCAAATCATTAATCCAAGATACATGATAAAACTAGTTAGTTGTCCTATAGTAATTTGATTATTCCATACTAAGAACCCCCCTCCCATAACACATAATAAATTAGAAAAAGCTACTGATAAATAAATTACAGGATCAAACCGTGCATCTATTTTTGCTACCTCCATATTTTTTTTTCCTGCATCAGTGGCAATTGTATTAAATTTTTTTAATTGAGTTTTTTCCGATCCAAATGCTCTAATCATTCGAATACTAGTTAATATTTCTTGTGTTTGATTATTTAATAAAGAAAAAGATTTTTGAGCATAACGAAAAGTTTCATGAAGTTCTTTCCCATATTTTTTAATTAAAATAGCCATAATAGGCATGGGTATTAAAGAAATTATTGTTAACAAAAAACTAATCTGAGTACTCATGACTATTAGAACAGAAAAACCCATAACTAATGAGTCTACGAGTGTTAAAACACCTTCTCCTGCAGCGAAAACTATACGATCAACATCATTTGTCGCTCTAGCTATCAAATCTCCGGTTCTATTTTTTAAAAAAAATACTTGACTTTGTTCGCTCAGATAAGAATAAAATTTTACTCTTAATTCTGTCGCTAATTGATAAGAAGCACCAAATAATAGTACTCTCCATAAGTAACGTAGTATATATACAGTACAAGCCACTAAAAGAATGATAGCAATCCAAGGTAATATTTGTAAACCATGCATATTTTTTTTTATAATTAAATCTATTAGAATACCAACTATTTTAGGTGGAAAAAGTTGTAGAATAGCAATTATTATTAATAATACAATTGCTCCTAAATATCTTTTCCATTCTCTTATAAAAAACCATCTTAATTGATTAAACAATTTCACAACAGGATCCTAAGGGTTAAATGTTTATAAATATTTTTTAAAATTATAGTTCATAAAATTTTTAATAAAAATAATTTCGTTTTATGTGCTAACATAAAATGTTTATTTACAAAATATTTTTATTTGTATTCCATCTAAAAATTAATTTTTCAATATTTTTTTAATTGAAATATTATTGATATAATATTTTGTGTGTTTTTTAGAAGACTATACTTTTACAAAATTATAATTTATAACAAAATGAAAAAAGCATTAGTAATTTTTAGCGGCGGACAAGATTCAACAACTTGTTTAATACATTATACGCATATATATAAAGAAGTTCATTGTATAACTTTTGATTATAATCAATTACATAAATCTGAGATTAATTCTGCTCTTGTTATATCGAAAAAACTGGGTATTAAAAATCATATAGTTTTAGATATTAAGTATTTAAAAGATATATCTATTAGCAGCTTGACTGAAAACAAACTTTTAATTAATAGTAGTCATCCATTAGATAATTCTTTACCAAGCACGTTTGTTCCTGGTCGTAATATTTTATTTTTAACATTATCTTCTATGTATGCTTATAATCATAAAATTACTTCAATAGTTTTGGGTGTTAATGAAATTGATTTTTCTGGTTATCCTGATTGTAGATATGAATTTATTAAATTAATGAATAATACCGTTAAAATAGGCATGAATTGTAATATTTTTTTTAAAACACCTTTAATGAATCTCAATAAATCTGAAATATGGGCTTTATCAGATTATTGGAATTCTACCGATATCATTTTAAATGATACTGTTACTTGTTATAATGGTATCCCAGGAAGAGGTTGTCGTAAATGTCAAGCATGTATTCTTAGAAAAAGAGGATTTGATACATGGCAATTAAATCGTTCTTATTATATGAATAGTATTAAGATGAAAATGAATTTATTGTAATGTATTTTTTTAAATAAAAACTTAACTGTATACAAAGTTATTCGTATATAAAGATATTTATATCGAATAACTTTTTTAAGTTTTTTATATTTTTTCTATTTTCTCATATGTAATTATTGATGTATCATGAAGATTTTTAAGAATAGCATTAAAAATTATTTCAGTATTATTTCTTTCTAAATATTTTATGATAATTTTTTTTTCGTCTTCAGAAAAACTGTTATTATAAATTTTTTCAAGCGATATAATTATAAAATTTTTATTTTCATCTTGATATAAAGTGTATATTTTTCTATCTTTTCGTGGATGTGGTAAAGAAAAAATTAGCGATGTAATAGGATTATTACTATAACGAGATATTATTTCAGAATTATTAAAACTAAGATTTGATTGTTCAAATAAATTTTTATTTCCTTTTTTTAATTCGGTAATAATTTTTTCTGATTTTCGTTTTGTTGCTTTAATTGCTTTTATAATCTTTAACTTATGAATAATATGACTTTTGACATTTTGAAAAATTTGCATTTTTTTATTTTTAAAATCCTTCACATTAATCAAAAATGATTGATTATTTTTTAAAATAATAAAATGTGAGTGCGATTTTAGTGTTTTATTTGTTTTAAATTGTTTTTTATCAAAAATTATCTTTTTTAATATAGGAATATCTAGTGTTTGGGGAATGGAATATTTATCAAACCAATCAGTTTCTTTAGCAGACATATTTATTTCTTTAAGAATAAAATCAAATTTATTTTTTTTTGTTTGAATAATATTAGATATTTTATTTTGTAATTTATGATACAAATCAAACGATTTTTTATGTTTTATTTCTTCTCTAATGACATCATATACTTCATTTATTTTTTTTTGTTTTTTAGGTATTATTTCATCTAATTTCACAATTAAAAATTCATTATGAAATGGAATAAGATTAGATATTTCATTTTTATTATTTAAATTAGCATTTTTAATTTCAGTTGGTATTAAATTAATTGGTATCCATCCAATATTTCCACTGTTTTTAGATGAAATAGGATCTGTTGAATTTTCTTTAGCTATTTTTGAAAAATCTTCTGGTTTATTATGCAATTTAGATAATATTAATAATGCTTTATTTTTATCTTTAAGTTGAATAATACTGTATTTTCTTTTTTCTTTTGTGAAGTATTTTTTAATATTTTTTAGATACCAATCATGAATTTCTTGTTTATTACATTTTGTTTTAAAATTATCCGACTTTAATTGAATAAAACTTATTTTAAATTTTTCTGGGATGTAAAAATTATTTTTATTTTGGGAAAAGTAATTTTTCGCTTCCGTATCAGTTACATGTTGTTTGTAAATTTCCGGACCAATTTCAACAATTGATTTTTTAAATATTCTTTTTTGAGATAATAATTGTAAAATATTTTTTTGTTCATTTTTTAAAATGAAATTACTACTAGAAATGGCATGTATTAAATTTTCAGTATTTATTTTGGTTTTAATAATGTCAATATATTCATTATTGCTTAAATTTATAGATGCAAGATAATTGAAATATTTTTCTTTGTTAAATTTTTTGTGTATTTGAAATAAAGAAGAATGCAATATAATTTTTTTTATTTCATCATCATTTGTGTATAACTGCATTTTTTTTGTATATTGTTCTAAAAGAACATTGTTAATTAACTGGGATAAAGTATAATTATACATTTCTTTCATGAAATGTTCATTATGACTTAATTTAAAAAAATTTTTTCCTAATATTTTTTTTTGTTTTTCTCTTTCAAGAGCATACATATTTTTAAACATTTTAAAACTAATTTTTTCACCATTAACTGTTGCTACATATTTTTCTGAATCTTGATTTATATAACTATTCATAGTACTTAAAATTAAAGATAAGATGATTATCCCTAAAATCAATTTAACTATAATGCGATTTGATCGTGTTTTTGAAGATTTTGTCATGATATGACGATCCTAGATATTTTAAAATTATGTATAATAAAAAATATTTTTTTAAATATGAAGGCTGACAATTTTTGTCAGCCTAATCTTATATATTATCTGTATAATATTATTTTTCTGTATTATAAAACATATGGGGCTTTTTCTAATGCTAAGTTTAAAACTTCTGTAATATTTTTTACTGGATGTATTTGTAATCCTTCAAGAATATTTTGAGGTATCTCTTCTAGATCACGTTTATTTTCATGTGGTATTAATACTATTTTTATTCCACCACGATGTGCTGCTAATAATTTTTCTTTTAATCCACCAATAGGTAGTACTTGTCCACGTAAGGTAATTTCTCCAGTCATGGCCACATTACATTTAACAGAGTTTTTTGTTAATGATGAAACGATAGCTGTACACATTGCTATACCAGCACTAGGTCCGTCTTTGGGTGTAGCACCTTCAGGGACATGAACATGAATGTCATGTTTTTCATGAAAATCTTTTTTTATACCTAATTTATCTGCTTGAGATCTAACTACAGTTAATGCTGCTTGAATAGATTCTTGCATTACTTCACCTAGAGAACCTGTATATGTTAGTTTTCCCTTTCCTGAAACAGATGCTGTTTCAATAGTGAGTAATTCTCCACCTACTTCTGTCCACGCTAATCCAATGACTTGACCAATTTGGTTGCTACTGTTAATTCTTCCATAATCAAAACGTTTTATTCCTAAAAATACTTTTAAATTTTTATTATTAATTTCAATATGTTTTAAAGATTTATCTAAAAGTAAATTTTTTACTACTTTACGACATATTTTAGAGATTTCACGTTCTAAACTACGAACTCCTGCTTCACGAGTATAATATTGAATAATACTAATTATCGCACAATCAGTAATTTTTACTTCATCTTCTTTAAGTCCATTTCTTTCTATTTGTTTCGGATATAAGTATTTTTTTGCTATGTTTAATTTTTCATTCTCAGTATAACCAGAGAGACGAATAATTTCCATACGATCTAACAAGGGTGCAGGTATGTTCATAGAATTAGATGTGGCGACAAACATAACATCTGAAAGATCATAATCTACTTCTAAATAATGATCATTAAAAGTGATATTCTGTTCTGGATCTAATACTTCTAGTAAAGCAGAAGCTGGATCTACTCTTATATCACAAGACATTTTATCAATTTCATCTAGTAAGAATAAAGGATTTTTAACTTTAGCTTTTGCCATTTTTTGAATCAATTTTCCAGGCATAGAACCTATATAAGTACGTCTATGACCTCTAATTTCAGCTTCGTCTCTTATTCCTCCCAAAGCCATTCTTACATATTTTCTACCTGTAGATCTTGCAATAGATTTTCCTAATGAAGTTTTTCCTACACCTGGTGGTCCAATTAAACATAAAATAGGACCTTTTACTTTTTTTTGTCGACTTTGTACTGCTAAATATTCTAAGATTCTATCTTTAACTTTTTCGAGACCAAAATGGTCAATATCAAGAATTTTTTTAGCTTTTTTAATATCTTTTTTAATCTTTGTTCTAATATACCAAGGTACTTGTATCATCCAGTCAATATAGCTTCTTACCACTGTTGCTTCTGCTGACATTGGTGACATCATTTTTAATTTTTGAAGCTCTGATTCTGTTTTTTCTTTAGCTTCTTTTGGCATTTTTGATGCTTTAATTTTTCTTTTTAAAATTTTATTCTCGTCTGGAATGTCATCCATGTCACCAAGTTCTTTTTGAATAGCTTTTATTTGTTCATTTAAATAGTATTCTCTTTGACTTTTTTCCATTTGTTTTTTAACACGATTTCTAATTCTCTTTTCTACTTGTAATAAATCAATTTCAGTTTCCATAATTGCCATTAAAAATTCTAATCTTTCATTAACATTATTTATTTCTAAAACTGATTGTTTATCATTTAATTTCAATGGCATATGAGCAGCAATAATATCTGCTAATTTTTCTGAATTTTTAATATTATTAAGAGTATTTAATATTTCTGATGGAATTTTTTTATTAAGTTTAATATAAGATTCAAACTGATTAATTGTAGTACGAATTAATACTTCTTGTTCTTTTTCTAAAATAGTAGGTGAAACAATTAATTCAACTTCTCCAATAAAATGCTGTCCATTATTAGTTAAATTTTTAATGCGTGCACGTTGTAATCCTTCTACTAATACTTTTACTGTACCATCTGGTAACTTTAACATTTGCAAAATTGAACTAATTGTTCCTATGTTAAATAAATCCTTTATAATAGGTTCATCTTTAGAAGCTTCTTTTTGTGCAATTAACATAATTTTTTTATCATTATTCATGGAAGTTTCAATACATTTTATTGATTTTTTACGACCTACAAATAATGGAATCACCATATGAGGATATATGACTACATCTCTTAATGGCAAAACGGGGATTGTAATGTGTTCGGAACGCTCAGAATTCATAGAGCTCTCTCTTAGTTGAATTTTCCGATATGTATTATTTAAAAAAACTATAAGATGGAATAAAAATCATGCATTACATCCATAATCAGCCAAATATATCGGAATAATCGCTTGATGTTTAATACTAAACGTTTGATAAAATAAAAAGTAGTTTTTTTATTTTTTAAGAGCATCAAATATTGTTTAATTTATCTGATGTTTTGTGTGATTTGTTTTTCCATGTATTATTTTTGGTGATGTATTATTATGTACAACAGACTCATTTATTAGTACTTTTTCTATATTGAGCATAGATGGAAGTTCATACATGATATCAAGCAACATACTTTCAATTATAGAACGCAATCCTCTAGCACCTGTTTTTTTATTCATTGCTTTTTTTGCAATAGCAGCAATAGATTTTTTGCTAAATTCTAATTGTACTTTTTCTAACTTAAATAATATTTGATACTGTTTAATTAAAGCATTTTTAGGTTTACATAATATTTCAACTAATGCTTCTTCAGTTAATTCATTCAATACCGTTACTATTGGTAAGCGACCAATAAATTCAGGAATTAATCCAAATTTTATCAAATCTTTAGGTTCTACTTGTTTTAGCAAGAAATCTTCTGACATTTTTTTTTTGGATTTCTGAACAGAAGCATTAAAACCTATTTCTGTTCCTGTGTTTAATCGTTTAGAAATAATTTTAGATAATCCCGAAAATGCTCCAGCGCATATAAATAAAATATTTGATGTATTTACTTGTAAAAATTCTTGTTGAGGGTGTTTTCGTCCTCCTTGAGGTGGAATAGATGCTAATGTTCCTTCGATTAATTTTAATAAAGCTTGTTGAACTCCTTCTCCAGAAACATCTCTAGTAATAGAGGGATTATCAGATTTTCTTGAAATTTTATCTATTTCATCAATATAAACAATACCTAATTCTGCTTTTTTTACGTTATACTTACATGTTTGTAACAGTTTTTGTATTACATTTTCAACATCTTCTCCTACATATCCTGCTTCTGTTAGAGTAGTAGCATCTGCAATAGTAAAAGGTACATCTAATAATTTCGCTAGTGTTTGCGCTAATAATGTTTTACCACTACCAGTAGGTCCTATTAATAAAATATTGCTTTTTCCCAACTCAACTAGATCTTTATTCTCACTGAAATTACGAAGACGTTTATAATGATTATAAACAGCAACAGATAAAATCTTTTTTGTATGATCTTGTCCAATTACATAATTATCAAGATGTTTTTTTATTTCATGAGGTGTAGGTAAATAATTTATTTGATATTCGGTTTCTGTTTTTTTGTTCTTTATAATTTCTTCAGTAAGAATATCATTGCATAATTTTACACATTCATCACATATATATACTGTTGGACCAGCTATTAACTTTCGTACTTCTTTTTGATTTTTTCCACAAAATGAACAATAAAGAAGTTTTTTAGAATTTTCTTTACTCTTATCTGTCATGCTTTAACCTCTTTCTTATGCTTTTTTATATTTTCGAGTAAATAGATTCTATATATTTTGTAATATTTTATAAAAATTTGACAAATGTCATTTTTTATTAACGCTGAGTTAAAATAAAATCAATTAATCCGTATTGAATAGACTCATCTGCTGATAAAAAACAATCACGTTCTGTATCTTTGTTTATTTTTTTTATAGATTGACCTGTATGGAATGATATTAATTTATTTAATTTTTTTTTCATTTCCATTATTTCTCGTGCATGAATAGCAATATCTGAAGCTTGTCCTTGATATCCACCTAATGGTTGATGAATCATAACTCTTGAATTAGGCAAGCAAAATCTTTTTCCTTTAGTACCAGATGTTAGTAATAAAGCGGCCATTGAACATGCTTGACCCATGCAAATAGTGTTAATATCTGGCTTGACAAATTTCATTGTGTCATAAATAGACATACCTGACGTAATAATACCTCCAGGAGAATTAATATATAAAAATATATCTTTTTCTGGATTTTCTGCTTCTAAAAATAATATTTGAGCTACAATATTGTTTGCCATATTATCTTCAATATTGCCTGTCATAAAAATTATTCGTTCTTTTAAAAGTCGCGAATATATGTCATATGAACGCTCTCCTCTAGAATGTTGTTCTACAACCATAGGAATGAGTGTTGAATATGAGTTTTTTCGATTATGATTATATAACATTTTTTATTCCTAGAAAATTTTAATATTGTTAGATAATTAGTATTATTTTATATTACATCATAATTTCAATTATTATATTAAAGATAAATATAGCAGAAAAATTCAAATTATGAGAAGACAGTATTAAATTAATTATACAATAAATTCATCATGCATTTTCCAGTTATAATTTATAAATTTATCAAAAGTCCAATATTCTTCTGTAGTTTGAATGTTTTTTTTTAAAAGAGAAACCGCTTGATTTTCCAAGTCTATGTTATTAATTTTATTTTTTAAATGATTATCTTTATTATATAAATTAATAATTTCTATTGGTTTTTTATAGTTTAAAGATATGTTTTTAATTAATGATTTTACATTATTTTCATTAGCATGTAATTGATGATCAGAAATAATTTTTTCTATAATAATTTTAAGAGATAATCGTTTTCTAGCTTGAAAATCAAAATTTATATGATATTTTTTTTCTAAAATATTATGATTTTTTTCTTCTAAATATTCTTTTTTGTATTGTTCATATATACATTTTATTTCTTCTTGAAATAAAATTGGAGGTATTAGTATAATATTTTTTTTGATAATATTTTTTATGATTTGCTCTTCTAAATATTTTTCAGTTATTTTATTTACCTGAAAAATAAAATTATTTTTTATAGTTTGGTATGTAACTTGAGTAATTTTTTCATTTTTAATATTTTTTTCTTCTAAGTCTTGTTCTCGTTTTTTTTCAATTTTTACTATTTTGATTTTAAATGTAATATCTTTATTTTGCAGTTCTTTTTCTGGATAAAACGGATGAAATTTTTTTTTAAAAAAAATAATGTCATTAATAATATGATTAATGATTTTTTCATTTAATTGAGGTATTAGTGTGTTTTCAGATACAATAAAAGTAAAATTTTTTGTTTCAAAATTTTTTAATCTTTTATTTTTTTCATAAATATTATAGTTTATTGTGACTCGATCATGAGGCTTAATAGCTTTATTTTCTATATTCCAAACATTTATTCTTGTTTTGTATTTTTCTATATTTTTTTTAATGTCTGCATCTGTAATATTTACGGTTATATTTTTTGCTTTTATGCTTTTTATGTCTTCGATATTAAATTTTGGATATATTTCATAGATAACGGAATATTCAAAATATTCTTTTTTATTATCTTCATTTTTATGTAAATAATATTTTGGAGAACCAATAATTTTAATTTTTTCTTTTTCTGTAAATTCATAAAAAAATTTTTGCATTAGTTGTTTAAATACATCATAATAAATGACGTCACCATATTTTTCTTTTACAACTTTAATGGGAATTTTACCCTTTCTAAATCCATTAATATTTGTTTTTTTGCTAATGTTTATAAGTTCTTTAACAATAGCATTGTTAACTACTTTTTTTAGAATATTAATTCTGACACTATGACCAGTATCTTTATTTTTTTCCATAAAAAATTTCATCTTATTACCTCAAACGATTGCTTTTATCAGTATATTTTAGATGTTTTATAATAGTTTTAAAATTTTTTAGTGATTTTTTATTCGAGCTATTATGAATAATAATTATTTTTTATCGAAAATATTTTTATATTAAAGTGTTTTAGTACATTTTTGTCTTAATTTTTTCTGGTAAACTAGTAAAATATTATTTTTTTTTAAAACACTTAGAATAATTATCTATTTCGTATTTTTTACATTCCCATTCATTCAAAGTATAAGTATACAACGTTATTGAATATATTTTTTCTATAATTATTTTTGATAATTTTGAAAAAACTATACGGTGTCTATTTATGATTTTTTCATTGATAAAATCATTACTAATAATTATTATTTTCAAATGTGTAAGTTTTTTTTTTGAATAATTGTGTAATGAACTATTGTCATAAATTTCAATAAAGTTTATCTTAATTTGAGATGTTAAATATTTTTTTATTTTTTCTAGAGTCATTAATTAATATTATCTCCTATTTTGTTAAATGTTTAAATTTTATACGTATACATACTGATTTTTGATTTTTAAATTTTATCAATTTTTAAAAAATAATTCAATTATTTCACAGGTATTAGTTTTTTTTTTGTAAAAATAGTGTTATGTATTATTTTAAATATTAAATTAATAATTTTATTAAATTTTTAGTAAAAATATTATATTATTTTGAGGTTTTTGAATGACATGTTTAAATTATAATAATTTTTTTAAAGTTATTTCATTAATATTAATGATTTTTGTATTTAATGGATGTGATAGTTTATTATTAAATCCCCATGGAACTATTGCCATAGAGGAATGTTCATTAATATTCATATCGTTTATAATGATGCTTTTTGTTATCATTCCAGTAATTTTTATGACTATATATTTTTCAATTAAGTATCGTTCAACTAATATTAATCAGATATATAAACCTAATTGGTCTGATTCAAGAAAAATAGAAATAGTAGTTTGGACTATTCCAATCTTTATAGTTTCTTTTTTAGCTTTTTTGGCTTGGAATTATAGTCATAAATTAGAACCCAAAAAACCTATTTCTTCTTTTTATAATCCGATAAAAATAGATGCAATTGCACTAGATTGGAAATGGTTATTTATTTATCCAGACTATCATATTGCAACAATTAATGAAATTATGTTTCCTATCAATAGACCTATAATTTTCCGTATTACTTCAAATTCTGTTATGAATGCTTTTTTTATTCCATCTCTTGGTAGTCAAATATATGCTATGCCGGGCATGATGACAAAATTAAATTTAATTGCTAATCATCCGGGAAAATATAAAGGAATATCATCTAATTATAGTGGAAATGGCTTTTCTAATATGAAGTTCACTGCTATTTCTGTATTAAAAGATTCTTTTTTTATAGATTGGGTAAAGAAAATTAGTCATTCATCTAAAAAATTAAATACAATGAAACATTTTAATACAATATCTATTCCGAATAAGAACTATTCAGTAGAATATTTTTCTAATGTTAAAAAAAACTTATTTGATCAAATTATAAACCAATTTTCAGCAAAAAACTTTAAAATTTTAGATCACAATACTGTCAGTAAAATATCTACTAAAAGTATAAAAGTGGAGAAATAAGAAATGTTTGGAAAACTAACATTGAATGCAATTCCTTATCATGAACCAATTATTATGTTTACATATAGTGCTATTATCTTAATTACTTTATGCATTATATGCAGTATCACTTATTATAAAAAATGGCAATATTTGTGGTCTGAATGGTTTACTACAGTGGATCATAAAAAAATTTCTATTATGTATGGAATACTTGCGTTTATTATGTTATTTCGTGGCTTTATTGATGCCATATTGATGCGTACTCAACAAGTGATTTCATCGGCAGGCTATAAAGGTTTTTTACCACCTCATCATTATGATCAAATATTTACTGCTCATGGCGTAATAATGATTTTTTTTGTAGCCATGCCGCTCGTGATTGGTTTAATGAATTTGGTTGTACCATTACAAATTGGAGCTCGTGATGTAGCTTTTCCTTTTCTGAATAATTTAAGTTTTTGGTTAAATGTTAGTAGTTCTGTATTACTTACTTTATCTTTAGGAATAGGAGAGTTTGCACAAACAGGTTGGTTAGCTTACCCGCCATTATCTGGTATTAAATATAGCTCTGGTGTAGGAGTAGATTATTGGATTTGGAGTTTACAAATAGCCGGTATTGGTACTACTTTAACAGGAATTAATTTTTTAGTAACGATTTTAAAAATGAGAGCACCAGGTATGTCTTTTTTTAAAATGCCAGTTTTTACTTGGACTTCTCTTTGCACAAATATTCTTATTGTAATCTCTTTTCCAGTTTTAACTATTACTCTTGTATTACTGACTTTAGATCGTTATTTTAATTTTCATTTTTTTACTAATGATTTAGGCGGAAATGCCATGATGTATGTTAATTTGATATGGATTTGGGGACATCCAGAAGTTTATATTTTAGTATTACCAGTATTTGGTGTGTTTTCAGAAATAGTAGCAACTTTTTCTAAAAAACGTTTATTTGGATATGTATCTTTAGTATGGGCAACTTTATCTATTACAATTTTATCATTTATTGTATGGCTTCATCATTTTTTTACTATGGGAGCAGGAGCTAATATTAATGCTTTTTTTGGAATTACTACTATGGTTATAGCAATTCCTACTGGAGTAAAAATTTTCAATTGGTTGTTTACAATGTATCAAGGTCGTGTTTACATGCATTCTTCAATGTTATGGACATTAGGTTTTTTGATAACTTTTTCTATTGGTGGAATGACGGGTGTATTGTTGTCTGTTCCTCCAGCTGATTTTATTTTACACAATAGTTTATTTTTAGTTGCACATTTTCATAATGTAATAATTGGAGGAGTTGTTTTTGGATGTTTTGCTGGAATCAGTTATTGGTTTCCTAAATTGTTTGGATTTATTTTAAATGAAAAATGGGGAAAACGTGCTTTTTGGTTTTGGATTATAGGATTTTTTCTTGCGTTTATGCCTTTATATTTTTTAGGATTAATGGGTATGACTCGTCGTTTAAGTCAAAATATTGATTCTGATTTTCATATGTTGTTATGTATTGCAGCAGCTGGAGCTTGTTTTATTGGAGTAGGAATAATTTGTCAAATAATTCAATTTTTTGTTTCAGTACGAGATCGTCAACATAATTTAGATTTAACTGGAGATCCTTGGGATGGTAGAACCTTGGAATGGTCAACTTCTTCACCCGCTCCAATCTATAACTTTGCTTGTATTCCTATAGTTTCAGATAGAGATGATTTTTGGGAAACAAAAAAAAATAAAAATATAAAAAAAACCAAAAAAATAATACATAATACTAATTATTGTGAAATTCATATGCCTCGAAATACAGGTCTGGGTTTTTTTATTAGTATTTTTTCATTGTTGTTTGGTTTTTCAGCAGTGTGGCATATAACTTGGATGTGTTGTTTATCTTTTTCTGTGATTATTATTAGTTTAGTGTGGACAAGTATTAATGAAAACAAAGAGTATACTATCTCAGTAGAAGACATAAAAGAAATTGAATATCAAAATTTAAAAGCATTGATAAAGAAGGTTCCAAATGATAAATAATAAAAAAAACAATATAATATTAAATTTTAATACTGAAGATAAAAAATTAGATAATAATAAATTATTTGGTTTATGGATATATTTAATGAGTGATTGTATTATGTTTGCAGTGCTTTTTGCTGTTTATGCTATAATCTCTTCAAATTTATCTATTAATTTAATAAGTAATAAAATTTTCAATTTATCTTTTATTCTATTAGAAACATTTGTATTATTATTAAGTTCGTTATCATGTGGTTTAATTGTTATTGCAATGAATCGTAAAAACATGAAAATGCTCTATTTATCTTTAATAATAACTTTTTGTTTAGGTTTTATTTTTTTATCTATGGAAATAAATGAGTTTTATGAACTTATAATAAGAAATTTAAGTCCTGATAAACATGCATTTTTTTCTATTTTTTTCACTCTTGTTGGTACTCATGGTGTCCATATTTTCTTTGGTTTAATTTTTATATTATCAATATTTTATCAGTTAAAAAAATTAGGTTTAACTAATTCGATATATACCAGAATTTTATGTTTCAGCATTTTTTGGCACTTTTTAGATATTATATGGATTTGTGTTTTTACCTTTGTTTATTTAAATGGAGCTATTTAATGTACAATTTTATTAAAAAAAATAATAATAAAGAAATTCAGTCTTATTTATTAGGTTTTTGCTTTTCTATAATACTAACTATAGTTCCGTTTTTGCTAGTAATACAAAAAACTTTTCCTAGTAAATTAAATTATATACTTGTTTTAGTATGTTCTATAATTCAAATTATAGTTCATTTTGTGTATTTTTTGCATTTAGATTTTTCTTCAGAAATGCGATGGAATCTTGTCACTCTATTGTTTGTAATTATAATTATTTTTATTGTCGTATTTGGTTCGATATGGATCATGTATAATTTAAATCATCATGTGATGTATACTGTATTATAATTAATTAAAGACGTATAATTTATGTTTAAGAATTATTTAGAAATAATCAAACCTGGTATTATTTTAGGTAATATAATTTTAATCATGGGAAGTTTTTTTTTGGCATCAAGAAACACTTGTTTTGATTTTTTTTTATTTTTTTATACTATTTTAGGTACATCTTTTGTAATAGCTTCTGCTTGTGTCTTTAATAATTTAATTGATCATGATATAGATAAAAAAATGAATCGTACAAATAAGAGAGTCTTATCAAGAAAATTGATTTCTTTTTTATCAGCATCCATTTTTGCTATTATTTTAGGAATATTAGGAGTATTTATATTAGGGTTTTTAGTAAATTTTTTATCGATGATTTTTTCAATCTTAGGATTTTTTATTTACATTTTTTTGTATACCTTGTTGTATAAAAGAAGATCAATTTATTCAACATTTATTGGTAGTTTTTCAGGTTCGATGCCTTCTATGATTGGTTATACGGCAGTTTCTAATTATATTGATGTATGCTCTATATTATTATATATAATTTTTATATTTTGGCAAATGTCTCATTTTTATGCTATTTCTATTGTTAGAATTAAAGATTATCAAAAAGCTAAAATTCCAATTTTTCCTTTAGTAAAAAGCATTGCTGTTGCAAAAAAACACATTTTTTATTATATTATTGGGTTTATTATTTTTAGTTCATTATTAACTGTGTTAGGTTTTTTGAGTTATAATTTTTTGTTTTTATCTTCTATAATAAATTTTTATTGGTTATTTCTGGCTTATTCTAATATTAAAAAAAATAATGATAAAAGAAATGCAAGTCGATTGTTTTATTATTCTATAATAGTTGTTGTTTTTTTAAATTTTTTGATGTCAATAGATTTTTTATTTTAAAAAATATTTTATTTATATTTTACAAACATTTCACGGGTTTAGGTATTCCTGCAATTTTACTAGCCTGTATGGCTGGTCCTTTAGGAAAAAGTTTAAATAAATAAATACTATTACTTTTAGATATACCCATTTCTTTTTTCATGCTGGTAATCAACATTCTCATAGAAGGTGTCATATTAAATTTAAAATAAAAATTTCGTATAAAAATTATTATCTGCCAGTGATCAGCATTTAGTTTGATGTTTTCTGTTTTCGCAATTTCTTCTGCCAATATCATATTCCAATCTTTAGTTTTCTTTAAATATCCTTCGGAATCTTTTTCTATTGTTTCATATGTATATAGTTTTTTATTTTTAATATCCATTTTTTACAATTATATTGTTTCTTAAATGTGAGTTTTAATAAAATTAAATTGAATAAAGAGAATTATAAAATGAACTTTTTAGAATTACAAGTCACATTAAGTTTTTGTATAATTTTTTTATTACGCATGCTTGGAATGTTTATGATTCTTCCTGTTTTAAGTAAATATGGAATACTTTTAGATGATGCAAATGAATTTTTAATTGGTTTATCTATAGGAATATATGGTATTGCTCAAGTGATTTTTCAGATTCCATTTGGAATGTTATCAGATAAATTTGATAGAAAAAAAATAATTTTAATAGGTCTGTTTCTATTTTTTATTGGAAATATTTTTTCTGCTACTATGCATTCAATTTGGGGGTTAATAATTGGTAGGTTTTTTCAAGGTTCTGGAGCTATTTCTGGTGTATGTATGGCTTGTTTATCTGATGTAATTCGAAAAAAAAACCATGTTAAATCGATTGCTGCTATAGGTGTAAGCTTTGCTTTTTCTTTTTTAATTTCTATGGTTATTGGGCCTTTTATTATTCGGTATTTTGGATATTTTTCTATTTTTTGGATATCTGCATATTTTTCTATTTTTTGTATGTTGATTGTTTTTTTTATTGTTCCTTCTTCTAAAAATTATTCATTATCTAAAAACAATAAAAATAGTTTGTTTAGTAAAAAGTTGCAATTTATTTTTAATAAAAAATTTTTTAGATCTTATCTGGGTATATTTTTTCTGCATTTTTTATTAACGATTAATTTTATGGTTATACCTAATCAGTTTGAAATATCTGGTTTGTCTTTTGAAAATCATTGGAAAGTATATTCAAGTACTATATTAATTTCTTTTTTAATTTTATTTTTGTTTATATTTTACTGTAAACATAAATATTTCTTAGAAAATATTATTGAAATTTGTATTGTATTTATTTTATTTTCAGTATTGATGTTTCAAGAAGCTAACAATAATTTATTTTTTTTAATAATTTCTTTGCAAGTTTTTTTTATAGCTTTTAATTTTCTTGAAATTTTTTTACCTTCTTATTTGAATAAACAATTACTAAGTAATTATAAAGGAAGTGTGATGAGTATTTATTCTACTAGTCAATTTTTAGGGATTTCTTTTGGTGGTATTATTAGTGGCTGGTTATATAGTTTTTTAAATATAGCAGAAATTTTTTTATTTGAAATATTTATTGTTTTGATATGGTTAATGTGTAGTATTTTTTGTAAAAAGTAACTTGTATTTATAGTACAATATATTTTAATAAATAGCAGAAATTTTTTTATTTGAGTATTTAAATATGCATTTTTTTCAGCTCTATAACATTTATAAAAATCGTATAAATAAAAAAATTCTTTATACATTAAACAGTTTACCTTTTCAAAATTCCAATCTTTTAAAAGCGATGAAATATAGTATTTTTTCAGGTGGAAAGAGATTGCGTTCATGTTTAGTATATGCAACTGGAGAAACATTTAAAGTGAATATAGTTACATTGGATGTAATATCTACAGTTATTGAATGTATTCACTCTTATTCTTTAATCCATGATGATTTACCATGTATGGATAATGATTGTTTTAGAAGAGGCAAAATTTCTTGTCATATAAAGTATGGAGAAAATATTGCTTTACTTGCTGGTGATGCTTTACAAAGTCTTGCATTTAATCTTTTATCAGAAAGCTTTATGCCAAATATCTCTAATTTAGAACGTATTAAAATGATTTCTGAATTATCTACTTCTATTGGTTCATCAGGTATGTGTATGGGCCAAATGTTAGATTTAGAAGCGGAAAAAAAAGTAGTTAATGTATCTGAATTAGATATTATTAATTTATATAAAACTGCTTTTTTAATGCGTTCTGCTGTACGTTTAACATATTTTTCTACAAATAATTTTTCTAAATCTATATTATCTACTTTAGATTGTTTTGCAACTTCTATTGGTTTAGCCTTTCAAATTCAAGATGATATTTTAGATATTGAAAATGATATTTTAAAAACACTGAATAAAAATACTTATCCGTTGATAATAGGTCTAGATCAATCAAGAAAAAAAGTTAAACAATTATATGAAAAATCGTTTTCAGCTTTGAATTGTTTAAAAAAAAAAGATTTTAATATTAGCGTATTAGAAAATTTAACACAATTTATAATTAAAAATAGTAAATCAATTTAATAAAGAGTGTCTGATGAATGTTAATTTTAAAAAATACCCCATTTTATCTTTTGCTAATTCAGTAGAAAATTTACGTCTTTTACCTATTGATCAATTACCAAAACTATGTATTGAGTTGCGTGAATATCTATTAGATGTAGTGTCTGTTTCTTTAGGACATTTTGCTTCTGGATTAGGTGTAATTGAAATTACTGTAGCGTTACACTACATTTATAATACACCATTTGATAATTTATTATGGGATATAGGACATCAAGCATATCCTCATAAGATATTAACTGGAAGAATTAAACAAATTAGTAGTATTAGAAAAAAAAATGGATTACATGCATTTCCTTGTCGAGAAGAAAGTGAATACGATACTTTAAGCGTTGGTCATTCTTCTACTTCTATTAGTGCAGGTTTAGGTATGTCTATTGCGGCGAACAAGGAAGGAAAAAATAGAAAAACTATTTGTGTTATTGGTGATGGCGCAATGACTGCAGGTATGGCATTTGAAGCAATGAATCATGCTGGGGTAATTAAATCTAATTTATTAGTTATATTAAATGATAATAAAATGTCTATTTCAAAAAATGTAGGTGCTTTACATCGGCACTTAAAAAATTTGAGACAATTAATGAGCATCAAAAATTATAAAAAAATATTATATTTATTTAAGAAACAATTTTTAAGAAAAAATAAAAATATTAAAAATAATTTTTTTTCTTTTAATTCAATTTTCTCTAATTTAGGTTTTAAATATTTAGGACCATTTGATGGACATGATGTTTTTTTTATTATTAGTATATTAAAAAAAATAAAAGATAAAAAAGGTCCTTATTTATTGCATCTTGTGACTAAAAAGGGAAAGGGTTATCTTCCAGCAGAATTAAATCCCGTTAAATGGCATGCAATATCTCCACGTAAATTATCAGTTTCACAATTTCTTAGTTATTCAGATGTTTTTGGTTCTTGGCTTTGTGAAGTAGCTGAATTTGATAAAAAGCTAATAGCGATTACACCTGCCATGTGTGAAGGTTCTGGTATGAGCAAATTTGCTCGTCTTTTTCCCAATCAATACTTTGATGTTGCTATTGCCGAACAACATGCAGTTACTTTTGCTGCGGGTTTTGCGATTAGTGGTTATAAACCTGTTGTTGCTATTTATTCTACTTTTTTACAACGCGCTTATGATCAACTTATACATGATGTTGCATTGCAGAAATTATCTATTTTGTTTGCTATTGATAGGAGCGGGATTGTTGGGAATGACGGACAAACACATCAAGGAATTTTTGATCTAGCTTATTTAAGATGTATTCCTGGTATAGTAATTATGACTCCTAGTAATGAAAATGAATGTCGACAAATGCTTTATACTGGTTATATGCATAATGATGGTCCTAGTGTAGTAAGATATCCTAAAGGTAATGGTATTGGAACATTATTGCTGCCAATGAATAAAATCCCGTTAGGAAAATCTTTAATAAAGAGAATTGGAAAAAGAATAGCTATTTTAAATTTTGGTGTTTTATTAAAGAATGCTGTTTTCGCAGCAGATAATTTAAATGCTACATTAGTTGATATGCGTTTTGTTAAACCTTTAGATCAGCATATGATTTTAAAATTATCTTATAAACATAAATTTTTTGTAACTCTTGAAGAAGGTATTATTTCTGGTGGAGCAGGAAGTTCTGTAAATGAATTTCTTATGATAAAAAAGATTTTTTTGCCAGTATTGAATATTGGATTACCAGATGCTTTTATTCCACAAGGTACACAAGAAGAAATTAGACATGATTATCAATTAGATGAAGAAGGTATTTATAAACAAATTTTTTCTTGGCTAATAAAATAATAAAAAAATATTAATATATTAAATATAAATTTTCATGTAGTAATATTTTTTTTATTATACCCCATTTTTAATGCTGCTTTATCTAAAACACCATTTATAAATTTATGACTATCTTCAGAACCAAATAATTTAGCTAATTCAATCCCTTCATTAATAGATACTTTATAAGGAATATCATTTCTGTTATGTAATTCATAGAATGAAATTCTCAAGATTGCTTTTTCTATTTGTCCCAATTCTTTTAGTGATCTAAATAAATAAGGTTTCATTAAATTATCTATATTTTCACAGTTACATGTAATTCCAAAAATTAATTCATAAAAGTATATAATATCAATATTTTTTTTATTTCTTTCTTTTAAGAAATGAATAGCACTGTCTTTAATGTTATTATGAGATATTTCCCAAGAATATAGCATTTGTAATGCACATGCACGTGCTTTTCGTCGAGAAGATGGTTTCATGAATAAAATTTCTCTTAATTATATATTATATGTATTTTTTTTAGCAGATAAAATCAATCTTATATCTGGACCTATTTGGCGAACGTTTTGAAAAGTAAATTGAAGAGAATCTAATAATTTTAGTTGATTATAAATCATACATAATGGCCGTCCCTCATGTCCTAGTATTTTAGGAGCGATATATATAATCAGTTCATCTATTAAATGTGAATTCAATAAAAATCCAGACAAAGTACTTCCTGCTTCTATCCATACCTTGTTTATTTCTAATTTTCCTAGAAGTTTCAAAACAGATAAAATATTAATTTTTTTGTTATCTTCGTTTCCTATAATTTGTGTTGTATTATCAGGCCATATATGAGTATCTAATTTTAATCTTATTAACCATATTTTTCCTTTAGTATGAATAATTTTATGTGATGGTTTAATTCGATTTTTACTATCTATAATTACTCTTATTGGATGCTGAAATATTTTTTGAGGAAAAATAGATCGTGTTTCTTCATTAAATTCTTTATAACGTACATTTAATAAAGAATTGTCACTTAAAATAGTAGCGCTGCTACTGAGAATTGCTGAACTTTTTGCTCGAAATTTTTGAACATCTTGACGTGCATACTTTGAAGTAATCCATTTGCTTTCACCGTTTTTCATCGCTATTCTTCCATCTAGCGACATTCCTAATTTAAGTTGAGTTCATGGTAATCCAGTTTTCATTCTTTTAAAAAAACCTTTATTATATTTTTTTGATTCTTTTGATAATAATCCAGTTTTTACAGAAATACCGTTTTTTTTTAAATATAAAATTCCATTTCCGGAAACTTTAGGATTAGGATCTATATTAGAAATTATAACACGATTTATACCTGCTGTAACAAGTGCATTGCAACAAGGAGGGGTTTTACCAAAATAATTACATGGCTCAAGTGTTATATAGGCTGTTCCTCCTTTTGCATTGTTACCAGCCATTATTAACGCATTAATTTCTGCATGATTTTTACCCGATTGTTCATGCCATCCTTCTCCAACAATGTTATTATTATTTACAATTACACATCCTACGTTAGGATTAGGTGAAGTAGTAAACTCTCCTAATTTGCTCAGTTCTATTGCTCTTTTCATGTAAAATATATCATTCATTTTTTAACCAACATATATTGTGTATTTTTGTGGAAATATTTCAATTAAAATGATTAAAACCTTTTTTTTTGAAAATAATTTTTTTTTTGTTAAAAAATAAATTCAAGCCTTTTTCAAAGTGTGTAATGTATCCAATACATGTACAATTAATTAAACATTTTTTTATCATTAAATCTAGTTTTTGTATATTTTTAGGGGGAATAGTAAAACATAATTCATAATCTTCTCCTACACTTAGTGCCCAATCTAAGCAATAGTGATTTTTAAAATTATCAGTTAAAACTTTAGAAATAGGGAGTGTATTTAAGTTAATATTTGCTCCGCATTTACTATTTTTTAAGATATGACCTAGGTCTGAAATCAATCCATCTGATATATCGATTGCTGAATTAGCAATTTTTCTTAAAGCTCTCCCTTCATGTACTCTAGGAATAGGATGTAGATGTTTTTTAATTAAATAATTTTTTATATTTAAATCTTTTATGAATATTTTTTTTTTAAGTAAAAAAAGACCTGCAGCGCTATCTCCCAGAGTTCCCGTAACATAAACTAAATCTCCTACTCTAGCATTACTTCTTAATAATGCAGTATTTTTTTCTAATAGTCCATAAAGACTTAAAGTAATACTTAAAGGTCCACAGTTGGTATCACCACCAATTAATTTGATATTGAACTTTTTTAAAACGTGAAACAAACTTATACTAAATTTTTCTAGCCATATACTATCAGATTTAGGCATAGTAATAGATAGTGTTGTCCATTTAGGATTGGCACCCATTGCAGCGAGGTCGCTAAGATTCACTGCTACTGTTTTGTACGCTAAATCTTTGGCAGATATATTTCTTAAAAAATGAGTACCTTCGACTAATGTATCAGTAGTAATTGCAAGAATTTTTTTTTCAGGTATTTTTATTAAGGCACTATCATCGCCAATTCCTTGAATTTCATTATGATCTTTTCTTTGATTGCGTTGGAAATATTGTGAAATAATTTCAAATTCAGTGTAATTCATAGTTAAAGTCAAATTTTAAAATAAGTATTGAATAAACATACATTTCAGATTATAGTACTTTTTCTAATTTTTTCATAACATTAATCATTTCTAATGCTGCTAAAGCAGCTTCAGAACCTTTGTTTCCCATTTTTGTACCACATCTATCAATAGATTGTTCAATATTTTTTGTGGTTAATATACCTAATGTAATAGGTAAACAATATTTAGTGCTAATTCTTGAAATGCTACTACTAGTATCACTAGCAATATATTTAAAATGATCAGTATCTCCTTGTATAATAGTTCCGATAGCAATAATAGCATCATATTTACTGGAATTTGCAATATAACTAGCTACAGGGGCTATTTCGTAGGTTCCTGGAACATATACTGTTAAAATATTTTTTTCATTAACTTTTCCTATTCTTTTTAATGTATCTAATGCTCCTGATAATAAATTATTATTAATAAATTCATTAAATCTAGAAACTATTATAGCAATAAATGCATCTTTAGCTGTAATTCCTGATTGGATTATATTCATATTTTCATGTTTACTTATAGTTAGAATTTATACAATTAATTATTTATTATTTAGAACCCAAGCATATCCGTAGTGATTGTAATATCCTGCTAATATACCCGATTTTTCACCAATTCCCTCATAAATATCAAAATGTTGTCCTTTAATGACACCTCCTACATCTAATGCAATTACTAAACGCATTTCATATTTATTAATGAATATACCATCTTTATCAAGTAAAGGCACTTGTAATAAAATTACACTGCCATTTTTAATTATCGAGTTGTCTGCGGCTACTGATGTTTTCGCTACCAATGGAACAGCACTAGCTCCGTATACTTGTTTTTTTTTTGTTTCTTTGAAAAATACAAAAGATTGATTTTCTTCAAATAAATTTCTTATTTCTTTTTCTGTATGTTTTGCGCACCAATTCTTAATAGCTTGCATGGACATGTTTTTCTTCTTGATCTCGCCTCTATTAATTAAAATTTGTCCGATCCCTTTATAAGGCCAGCCATTTTTTCCAGAATAACTAAAAAAAGTTAACGGTTTATTACTTCCATAATCTATAAAAGCACTCCCTTGAATTTCCATAATAAAATTATTTATTAAAGAATTACTATAAGCCAGAATATATTTTTTATCTAAAACTCCATTGTATATGTCTTTTCTTTTTGGTAAAAGTGTATTTTTTTCAAGATGAAAAGGCATTGAATATATTGGATATTTAAAAATAGTATTTTTATTTTTTCTTGCTTCTACTACTGGAGTATAATAGCTACTTATTTTAACATTTCCATAGTTATCTATTCCTTTCATTTGAAAAGAATTAATTCCAAATGTATTAAGTTCATTAATGTTCTCGTTTTTTTTTAACCAATTTATAATTGCGTTATAAATATATTTATTTTTAAAATATAAAGATGGAGAATGTTTTTTAATTTCTTGAATTTGAATGAGAAACGATTGTGAATTAATCAATTTACTTTGAATATTTAGATTTTTTATTTCAGTAAAGTTCGTGAGTAATTTTTTTTTGTATTGTTTTCCTCGATTTATAGGTTCATTTGCATATGTTTGTGAAAAAAAAAACGAACTTAAAAAAACTATTGTAATTATTATCTTTTTCATTTTAATTGATAAAATAACTTATTAGGTTAAAAAAATATTTTGCATTTTTTAAAAAACTATTTAATTTGGGAAAAAGGTTGCAAATCTTTTAATAAAGATGTAATATATTAATTACTACAAGCGCGGGGTGGAGCAGTCTGGTAGCTCGTCGGGCTCATAACCCGAAGGTCGTTGGTTCAAATCCAGCCCCCGCAACCAATTAGTAAAAATTTTACTTATAAAAAATTATCTTTTAATTTAATCCCATCTTTTTAAAAACCTTCCAAAATTTTATAAAATTTTAATATCTTTTAAAGATACAAAATTTTTATTAGTAAAAAATAATATATAGGTTGCAGTAAAAATGCAAGAGGATTGTTATGAAAGAACGTACTACTGAATTAGTTCAGGGTTTTCGTCACAGCGTTCCTTACATTAATGCTCATCGAGGTAAAACCTTTATAATAATGTTAGGTGGTGAAGCAATTAAACATGGAAATTTTTCTGGTATTATTAATGATATAGGATTATTACATAGCTTAGGTATTCGTTTAGTTGTTGTATATGGTTCTTGTCCACAAATTAACACTAATTTAAATGAAAAAAATATTAAAATAATATACCATAAATATATCCGTATTACTGATTCAGCATCTTTAGAGCAAGTTAAACAAGCCGCTGGAAGATTACAACTAGATATTACAGCTCGTTTATCAATGAGTTTGACTAATACTCCTCTTCAAGGAGCAAATATTAATGTAGTTAGTGGTAATTTTATTATTGCTCAACCACTAGGGGTCGATGATGGTGTTGATTATTGTCATAGTGGACGAATTAGAAGAATTGATAAAAATGCAATTGAGTGCCAATTAAATAATGGAGCTATAGTTTTAATTGGTCCAGTTGCTGTTTCTGTAACAGGAGAAAGTTTTAATTTAACTTCTGAAGAAATCGCAACTCAAGTAGGTATTAAATTAAAAGCAGAAAAAATGATCGGTTTTTGCAGTAATCAAGGAGTTATAGATCATAAAGGTAAAATTATTTCTGAATTATTACCCAATGATATAAAAGATGTTATTAAAAAACTAGAAAAAAAAGGTGATTATATTTCTTCAACTGTTCGTTTTCTAAGAGGAGCAATAAAATTTTGTCAAAGTGGAGTAAATCGCAGTCATTTAATTAGCTATTACGAAAATGGAGCATTATTACAAGAATTGTTTTCTCGAGACGGTATTGGTACACAGATGGTAATGGAATCAGCAGAAAAAATAAGACGAGCTAGTATTAATGATATTGGAGGGATATTAGAATTAATTCGTCCCTTGGAAAAAAAAGGCATTTTAGTCCGTCGATCAAGGGAACAATTAGAAATTGAAGTAGATAAATTTACTATTATTGAGCGTGATAATTTAACTATTGCTTGTGCCGCATTATATCCTTTTTTAAAAGAAAGAATAGGTGAAATGGCATGTGTAGCTGTTCATCCTGATTATAGAAATTCATCTCGCGGAGATTTACTATTAAAGAAAATAAAAAGTCATGCTAAAGAAATACATTTAGAAAGAATTTTTGTATTAACTACTCAAAGTATTCATTGGTTTCAAGAAAGAGGTTTTGTTTTAGTAGATATTGAAGTATTACCTGAAAGCAAAAAGAAAATGTATAATTATCAGCGTCGTTCAAAAATTTTAATGATTGATGTATTTTAAGATATTTATTTTTAACAAAAAAATATTTTTTATTTATCTGTACTTTTTAAAGCGGTTTTTATGAAAATATCTTTATTTGAAAAAATACTTAATGTATTCCGAGATCTTGTTATACCAGTATATAAAATATCTTTGTTTAATAAATTTGAATCAAAATTAGGTAGTATTAAAGCGGTATTAGTAAATTCTGACCCTTGCGCTTTATGAACAGTAATAGCCCAGGCAGTTTCATAATTCTTTAAAATACTTGCAGGAATATTATTAATTGTTTGGTTTTCTCTTAAAAAAGATACTTGCAAAAAACCGTTTTTACTCATGTTAGTAATACCTACATTTCCATTAGATAAATCTAAATATTTATTGTTTTTAGTAATCATAATAGGTTTTCCTATGTACCATTGTTGATTATTAATATAAAAATATTTTATCTTTTTTGTTCTACGCATTTTTTCTTCTAATGTTTTATTTAAAAAATTTATTCCGAATAAACTATCACGTAATATACATAATACTTGATAACTTTGAAAAGCTTTTATTATTTCTTCTATTTTTTCTTGTTGGTTAATTTTATTCCAAAAATCTTCATAGTTTAAAGAAATTCTTTCAATCATTTTTTTATATTCTTGAGTTGAATTTATTTCATAAAAAAAAATATTTTTTATTGAATTTTGAAATAAATTTTGAATAATATCTATTTTTTTATTTTTTATTGCATATGATAATGTATAAATGCCTGATTTTTTGTTAAAACGATAGTTTTTCTTTAATATACATATATTATTACTAATAAAGTTTGTTTTTTTTGTCTTAATTTTTTTTGATATTTTATAGTTAATCAGTTTTTTAAGATCAGATATAGTTTTTAAACTATATCCACCGTGCGCATAATAACAAATATTCCTTAAGATAGATCCTGATTCTATTGGAGATAATTGATTATGATCTCCTATGAAAATTAATTTGGTCTTTTCCGATGTTGCAAAAAATATTTTTTCCATCATTAAAATATCTATCATTGAAGTTTCATCAATGATTAATACGTCTAAACTTAATAAGTTGTTTTTATTTACAAGACTTTTCTGAGATATTTTTTGAATTCCTAATAATTGATGTATAGTGACAGCATGAGATGGAAGATATTTTTTTTCTTTTTTAGAAAGAAAAGAATTAAAAATATTATTTTGCATCATATTACTTAAACGTGTTGTTGCTTTTCCTGTTGGTGCAGATAATTGAATGTTTATTGGTTTATTTGATTTTTTGATTAATGCAATAATTATTTTGACTATAGTAGTAGTTTTTCCAGTTCCGGGCCCACCAATAATAAATGTTATTTTATTTATCAAAGTTAGTGCTACTGCTATTTTTTGAAGACTTTTTTTTTCATTAGGAAATAAATTATTTAACATTTGAGAACATTTTTTTTTATTAATTTTATTTTTTTTATAATTTTTATGTAACATATTAAAAATATTACTTTCAGCTTTCCACATCTTATAAAGATATATTTTTTTATTATATAAAATTAAAGGTGTAATAATAGAACCATCACTTACAGATGAATGTTTTAATAATTCAGCTGACCAATTTATTTTTTTTCCTAAAACTATTACAATTTTTTTTATAAATTCTTTATTTGAAGTAGAAAAAAAAGAGTTTTTTTTAAAATATTCTATAGGTAAAAAAATATAACCATTTCTACTTTCATAACTCAGACAAGCAGAAACTAACATTGCTATAGTATTTGTTTTTGCAATAAATTGTGAAAAATAAAAATCAATTGGACGTATAATTTTTTCTTTTACAGCTTGTTCTAATAATATAATCATTTTTTTATGAAATTAAATCAATTATTTTTTCTATTAATGAAAAATTTGGAATAGTGTGAAAAACACCATTATTTTTTTTTTGATTATTAACAGCACGTAAAAAAATATAAAAAACGCCACCAAAATTATTTCTATAATTGTAGTATTTGATTTTTTTTTGTAAATATGTATGTACTGCTACAGTATATATTTGATATTGTAAATCATATCTTTGATTAATTATTTCTTTTTTTATATTCTCATCGGAATAAATACTATTATTATTTCCTAACCAATTAGATTTATAGTCTATTATATAATATTTTTTTTTCCAACAAAAAAGTAAATCAATAGATCCTGTTAATATTCCCTTTATTGGATCAAAAGATAATTTTGGAGAAAGAATTGATATTGAATCAGAAGATTGAAGTGTTTTATTTAATTCTGTACTATATAGAATATTTTTTATAGGCAAAAAAAATTCTAATTCTTTAATACATAATTTTTTATTTATCTTTGATAAAACAATATTTTCGTTATTAAGAGGAGTATTTATAATATTTTCTACCCAAGACATTAATATTGGAGTCCATTTAGAAGAGATATTATATTTTTCTAAAATCTTAGAAAACCAATCATATTTTTTTTCATTTAAATCATGTAAATTTCTTAGTATATAATGAATCATTATTCCAGTTTTTTTTCCTGTCGGAAAATTATGTACTGTTAATTTTTGATTTTTTTTTATATTTAAAGCATTATCTAGAATAATTTCTTTTTGTTCATATGCTGATGATTTATTCTCTTTTTTTAATTTAGTAAAACTTATTACCTTCCAAATATTATGTATATGTTCTTTGAACATATTCCTCTTAGATATTAAATGAATATTTTTTTTATTAATAGATAGCATAGAATTATTTGCACTATTTTGTACTTCTATAAAATTATTCATACTTAATTTGCTCAATTGATCAAACAAATTTTTATAATTCATAATTTTACCATTTTGTATAATATATCCTAGACCACTATTGTGAATGTCACTATAGTCTCGATTCTTTATTTTTTGTTTTATTAAGCATGCTATTCCAATACTACAATGAACAATTGCTCTTGTGAGTGCAACATATAAAAAACGTACATCTTCTGCAAGTCTTTCTTTATCAGATATTTTCAAGCTTGCTTGATTTTTTTCTGTATCAAAAAATACTTTAAAATTTTCTTTTTTATGATAAACAGGTAGTTTGGATTGATTAAAATCTATGCTAAAAGGTATCCAAACAATAGGATATTCTAATCCCTTTGCTTTATGTATAGTGACAATTTTAATTGATTGAGATTCACTTAAAGATCTGATACGTTCATTATGTGAAGGCTGTTTTATTGCTAATATTTTTTTTTGAAACCAACGAATTAAAGATTCTTTTTTATCAAAAAATTGAAATTTTTCTTCTAATAATTCTGCTATATGAAGAAAATTCAAATTTTTTTCGTAATACATCTTGAGGTCTATAATATTAGAATTCATTTGATATTCTAATATCATAGTTTTAATCATATTAAAAATCCCTATTTTTTGCCATATATTATTATATTCATATAATTTTTCTATTATTAAAAAAGACTTTTCTTTATTATTTATTTTTTTTAAAATATGTGTAGAAATAGATTGTTTTAATAAGTTTTCATTATCTGGTTCTAGAATACTTTTAAGTATCCAAAGTAATTCTTGAGCATCAAAAATTTGAAATATACTGTCTTTATAAGATGAATATATTGACATGATATTAAGTTTTTTAAGTTCTTGTGTAATCAGATTTGCTTCTTTTTGATTTCTCACTAATATAGCAATATCTTTATATGTCAGAGTTTTTTCTCCTTTTTTAGTTTTAATTATAGCATTTCCTTCTTTTGCACAAGCCAACCAATAACTAATTTCGTTTGCACATTGTTTTGAAATCCAAACTTGATAATCATCTATATAAACTTCTTTTTGTTCTTGTAAAAAAAATTTAATTGGAATTTGAGAAGTTTTGTTGATTACAAAGTCCATTTTTGAATTTTTATAGGAAGACTTAATAATTTTGAATGAAAGATTTTTAAATATGAATGGATTATTATGTTGAGAGAATAAAAAGTTGATACTTTTACACATTTTAGTTGAAGAGCGCCAATTAGTATCAAGATAGTAATGTTTTTTTATTTTAGATTTAGCGTATAAATAAGAAAAAATGTCAGCTCCTCTAAAACTGTATATTGCTTGTTTTGGATCTCCAATAAGAAATAATACTGTTTTTTCATTTTTTTTGTATAATAAATCAAATATTTTATATTGTTCAATATTAGTATCTTGAAATTCGTCAATAAATGCAGCAGGGTATTTTTTTCTTATTAATTCTCTTAAATACTGATTTTTTTTTATAGTTTCCAAAAGAATACTTAGCAAGTCATTAAAACTTAATAATGATTGATTTTTTTTTTCTTTAAGTAAAAATCTATTAATATTTTTTATGGCATTTAATATAATAATTTTTTTTAACGAAAAATTATTATTTAATATTTTTTCAGTTTCTTTAAATATAATATATTCTGAACTAATATTATTAGTTGTATTTTTTTCTATGTAATTTTTGGAAAAGTATTTTAATGCAATAGGAAGTGTATAATCTTTCGTTTCAGATTTTGCCCAGATTGTAATATCATTAATCCATCTAGAAAGATTAAACTTACTATATATTTTTTTATTTATCTTTAATAGATACATTAATCTTGATATTGCTCGATAGTTATTTAACCAAATTTCTTTAAAATTATTTATTTTCTTTATATTGTTTTCGTGATATGAAAGTAATGTTTCGTTTTTTAAAAGTCTTTTTTTAAAGTTTATTGATTTTATATGTAATAATGGTTTTATTTTTTTTAGAAGGTTTTCTGGACTATTATAATCTTGACAAATAACATTCACAATGTTTTCTGGTAAGTTATAAAAAAAACGTCTCCAAAAATCTTCTGTAGCTTGTAAATATAAATCATCTTCATTTTCAATTATTTCGTCTTTAAAAATAATATTGTAATCAAAAGTATACCATTGCAAAATTTTTTGACAAAAACTATGTATTGTATAAATAGAAGAATGGTTTATATCATTTTGTGCTTTATTTAAAATATCAACAGCCTCATCTATGTCATTTATTTCTCTTAAAAATAATTCGAGAATAGGATCTGAAGTTGTCTTATTAATACAGGTGAAATATAAGTTTTGAATTCCATTTTTAATCCGTATATATAATTCTTCTTTTGCTGTATTAGTAAAAGTGACTACGAGTATTTGATGTACTAAAAGTTTTTTTTGCTTATTGCCTATACCTAATAATAAACGGAGATATAATAGTACAATTGTAAAAGTTTTCCCTGTTCCAGCAGAAGCTTCTATTAAATTTATACCATTGAGCAATATTTTAAAAACATCAAGTTTTTTTTTAAAATAATCAGTATTCATGTTATTTTTTTCTATTCTTCAAGATTGGTATTAACCATTTTTTAGCTATTTTGCATATTTCTTTTATATTATTAGTATTGAGTTTTTTGATTATAGTATTAATATAAAAATCTTTTTTTTCTCCTTTAATATAATTATTTCCTATCCAACATTCTAATAGTTTTTTATATGCTTTTCTTTTTATATTCTCATCATCTTTAATACAATTATCACTTTTATCATAAACTTGATCAAGCCAACAAGCACCTGATTTTATCAAAAATAAAGGAGTTTTTATACCTCTTATATATCCTTCAATATATTCTAAAAGATAAGCATATGCGATATCAGATTTTAACGGAGAAAAAGACCATGTTTGATTTTTATAACCTATAATTTTACTTTCTCCACAACCTGTTGATATGGAGTAAATTAAATGTTCTAACCATAGAGAAATACGATCACTATAGTTAATTAAGCTTGGTTTCCAACGTAACAAACCTGTGCTCTGTATTTCAGATAAAATACCATTTATTTGATAATTCTGTATTTTTAAACAAATCTTTTTTTCTTCTGTGTCGTGTTTATTTTGAATAACTTTTTTTGCTATAGAATTTATTTCTTTAATATTTTTATTCCAGAAATTCATTCCAAAAAATTTATAAGGCAACTTTCCAGAAAGTACATAATATTTAAATAATTTCGTTGTATCTTGATTATTTATTATTTTGTTTAACAAAAGATTTCTTATCTTGAAAGAGTCTAGTATATTTACTACAAAAGGTTCTGTAATATTAATGTTTTGTTGTTTTAGATTAAATTTTATTTTTAAAGTATTTTTAACAAAATAGCGTATTGGATTTTTCCAAAAACTTATCAAATCAATTAAATTAATTTTATTAAAATGATTTTTTTTTAATTCTTTTTTATTAAAAACATTTTTATTGTGTTTTTTTGTATCTATGTTGATAGGTGTTTTTTCTAGTTTTTTTTTAAAAATATTTACATTTTTTTTATCATAAAAGTAATTTTGTTTATATTTTGTACATAATTGCTTAGAAATCTTTGCAATGTTTTTATCTAAAGATAAATTTTTATCTCCTATTAAGCAATAATGTATTGCTATATAATTTAATAGTTGATCTACTAGAACGGAGGGATATGTTTTGCTTGCATCTTTAATAGAATAACCAACATAACTTATATAAAAATATTCTTGAGTACAAGATATACTTTGAAGAAATAAATAACAATATTGTTGGTAAATATTTACATCTCCAATTAATGGATATTTATGTAGAAAATTAACACTCTCCATATTATTTGTACTTTGAGTACTTTGATAATCAGCACCAATAATACATATTATTTTAAATGGAATATAACATATAGCAGAGGGATGACAAAAATTTAGTACGTCAGGTAAAAATTTTTGATTGTTAGTATGATTATATTTGTTGATAAATTTTTTTTGTAATATTTTAATTGAAATTTTATATGAATAATTAGACAATAAACCGTCATCAATCATTTCTATCCAATTTTTTTGAATAATTTGAATAGATTCTTCTGTTTTTGCGTTTATATGAAAAAAATCATTAATTATTAATTTAGACAATGAACGCCAATAAATAAGATTTTGTGTTTTGGATAGTTTTTTTTGCCATTTCTCGAGTTTTTTTATAAATATAATTAATTTTTCTAATAATTCCGTTCTCGAACCATTAATTAAACTACATGATAAAACATTATTCCAAATATTTTCTGTATTATTCATTGCATAACTAAGAAGTAATTTTTCAATACCGTACAACCAAGTATTTTGGTGGATTTTAGGAAAAGATAAATAATCTTTATGTTTTTCGTCAATTGCCCACCTAATATTTGTTTCTTCTATCCAATTGTATAAAATGTTTATTTCTTCTTCTGAAATATCAAAATTCTTTGCTATTTCAGGAATATCAAGTAATGCTAATATTTCTTCGTTTTTAAAACGGTTATTGGATAAATTTAATATTGTATTAAAAGAAGATAATATTATTTCTGTTTTTTTAGAGAATTTTTTGGAGATAAAAAAAGGAATTTGCTCTTTTTTACTCAATGATTTAAATACTGAATTAATATAAGGAATATAAGAATCAATTGAAAAAGAAGTAACTACTACATCTTTTGCTTTAATATTTGGATGCTCTAAAAAAAATGTTAATAGTTTTTCGTATAGTATTTCAATCTCATGTTTTTTATTAAAACAAATATGTATAGAAATAGAATTATCTGTCAAAATAAAATATTTTTTTTTAGTTTTGTTAGTATTTAATCTGTTTTCTAAAAAAAAATCATTTTTAATATTATTAAGCAGATTAATATTTCTATTTTTTTTGAAACAAGTAATTATTTTTGTTTTTTTAGATTGTATAATATATAATGAGTAAATTTTTTCATATTTTCCCCATAATTTTATCAGTGAATCACCGAATATGTATTCTTTATGTTTTTTCTTTAAAAAATCTTTTTCTTCTTTAATTATATGAAGTATATTTTGTCTAAAAGGTGTAATATATAAAAAATAAATATGAATATATGGACTAATTTTTTTAAAAATCTTTATATAAGAAGGATTTAACGAAAAACAAGAGATAATAAACAAACGTTTAGGACAATCTTTTTTTTTTATTTTTTTTTTAATTAATTCTTGAATAAGATAAAATAGATTTGAAAAATGACAATAGTACTTATTATATTTTGTAGTTTGATTTATTATTTCCATCCATAATTTTTTTTGCCATTTCTCATTGGCATCAATATTTAGTATTTTTTCATTTTTCTCCCATGTATTAATCCAATTAGGACGGTATAAAAGATACTGTTCGAATATTTGAGCCATTAAACATGAAAATTTAAAATTATTCATACTATTGTTATTTTGATAGAAATTTTGAGAGGAATTTTCTTTTAAAATTTTCATGATTTTCCATGTCATGATAGAATGAGTAAAAATATTTTTTAAGTCTTTTTTATATGAAAATTTTCGAAACAATTTCCATATAAAATCATTAGGATGATATAGGTTAAAACCAGTAGAAATTCCTATTTTATCAGCAATGAATATATTCAAGTATTGAAATAATACCTTATTATCATGAATAAAAATCTCTTTTTCAAAAATATTAGGAAGAGGTTTTTTCTGAATAATTTGACATACTTTTGATAGTAGTACAGTAAGTTGATTAGATTGATAAACTGAAAACATAAGTACCTAATTTTTTTATTGAATAAATATAAAAGATTTTTAAAGATAATTTTTTATTTATTTTTGTAAAGATGTACATCTATTTGAGGATAAGGAATATTGATATTATTTTTATCTAATTCTTTTTTAAACTTAGCCATCAAATCCCAGTATACTGAATTTAAATCATTAGTACTACTCCAACAACGTACTATAAAATTTAAAGAAGACGGAGCCAATTCGCTAAGACCGATAATAATATCTCTATCTTTAATAACTCTATCTTCTTTTTCTATTACTGCACGTAAAATTTTAATTACTAAATCAATATCGCTGTTATATGATACACTTATAATAAATTCATTACGACGCGCTGGTTCTCTTGAATAATTAATAATATTACCAGAAATAATCTTATTATTTGGAACTACTACAATTTTTCCATCTAAAGTACGTAGTGTTGTATAGAAAATATGAATATTTAATACAGTTCCTGAAACACTTTCTAGATCAACATATTCTCCTGTTTTTAATGGTCTTAGTGTGACTAGTAATACACCAGCTGCAAAATTAGATAATGAACCTTGTAAAGCTAAACCTATTGCCATACCTGCCGCTCCTAATATAGCAATAACTGATGTTGTTTGTACTCCAATTCTACCCAATGCAGCAATTAATGTAAAAGTAATAATAATATACCGCATTAATGCAGAAAGAAAACCAGCAATAGTAGCGTCAATACGACGAGTAATCAATACTTGATTAACACCATTAGATATTATTTTAGCTATAAACATTCCCGCAATTAAAATAATAACTGCAGATGTTAGGTTTACCATATATCCAAGAAGTAATTCTTGATTACGTATTAACCAATTTCCTGCGTGATTAATATCATTTACGACATTTAATTCGTCCATTATTATCTCTGTATATTTTTATCTTTATTGATAATTTTTTAAAATATAAAATGATTTTTCGGAGAATATTTTGATTTATTCCCCGGAATAATATTGAAATATTTAATAAAATATTTTTATAAAATATTAAAAGCGTTTAATTCTTTAAAAGATTGTTCCAACCTGATTGACATTGATTCTTGTGATGCTCTTATCCATGATCTTGGATCATAATATTTTTTATTTGGTTTATGTTTATTACTATTATTTCCTAATTGATTTTGTAAAAATTCTTTGTTTTTTTTGTAAAATTTTAATACACCTTGCCACGTTGCCCATTGCATATCAGTATCAATATTCATTTTAACAATACCGTATTGAATAGATTCTTCTATTTCTTTTAAGTTAGAACCCGAACCTCCGTGAAAAACTAAATTTAATGGATTTTTTTGTAAATTATGTTTAGTACTAACATATTCTTGTGAATTTTTTAAAATAATAGGTTGAAGATCAACATTTCCAGGTTCATATACACCGTGTATATTACCGAACGAAGCTGCAATGCTAAAATTTTTACTGATTTTATTTAATTTTTCATAAGCATAGTTAACATCTTGAGGCTGCGTATAAAGTAATTTTTTATCTATTTTAGTATTATCTATACCATCTTCTTCTCCTCCTGTACATCCTAGTTCTATTTCTAACATCATGTTAATGCTTTTCATTTCCTTTAAATATTTACTACAAGTATAGATGTTTTCCTGTAAAGTTTCTTTTGATAAGTCAATCATATGAGAAGTAAAAAGAGGCTTCCTATGTTTAATATAATATCTTTTACCTGCTTCTAATAATCCATCAATCCATAATAATGTTTCTTTGGGACAATGATCAGTATGAAGTATTACTGGAATTTTATAGTACTTAGCAACTAAATGTACATGATTAGCGCCTGATATAGCTCCTTGAATCGCTTGTTCTTGATTAATTGAAAATCTATTTTTATAACCTGCAATAAAAGAAGCTCCTCCATGAGAAAATTGTATTATAACCGGGGATCGTACTTTAGCAGCAGTTTCTAGTACAGTGTTGATAGAGTCTGTTCCTATACAATTAATGGCTGGTATTGCAAACTGTTTTTTTTTGGCTAGTTCAAATATTATACGAGCTTCATCACCATTGATAACACCAGGATTAATAATATTTAAAATATTCAATGTGTTTCCTATTTATTATGTGAGATTCAAAATGAATTAATTAATTTATTTTTTTAAAATTTTTTTCTAACATATCTATTGCAGGTAATTTTTTCCCTTCTATAAATTCTAAAAACGCTCCTCCTCCAGTAGAAATATAAGAAATACAATCTTTTATATTAAACATGTCAATAACAGATAGCGTGTCTCCTCCTCCAGCTATAGAAAATGCATGACTACGAGCAATAGTTTTTGCAATTTTTTCAGTACCTATTCTAAAATGTGGAAATTCAAATACTCCAACAGGTCCGTTCCAAATAATAGTTTGCGAGTTTTTAAGAATATTAGTAATTTTTGTAATAGTTTCATCTCCAAAATCCATGATTTCTTCGTCTTTTTTAATATTAGAGGGTAATCGGATTATGGATTTTTCAGTTTTACAAAAATTTTTTCCTACTCGAGAATCAATTGGTGTAATAATATTATATTTATCACGTAATTTTTTAGCTTCAGGTATAAAATCTGGTTCATGTAATGATTTTCCTATTTTATAATCAATAGCTAAAAAAGTATTTGCTATACCCCCTCCAACTATAATTGTATCTGCAATTTTAGATAATTTATGCAATACATTAAATTTAGTTGATACTTTTGCGCCGCCTACTATTGCTACCATGGGACGTTTTGGTTCTTTTAGTGCTTTTTTTAAAGCACTAATTTCATTTATCAAAAGGGGTCCCGCACATGCAATTTTAACAAATTCTCCAATACCATAAGTGGATGACTGCATTCTATGTGCACTTCCAAAAGCATCCATTACAAATATATCACAGAGACTAGAATATTCTTTAGACAGTTTATTGCTATTGCTTAATTCTCCCTTGTTGAAACGAACATTTTCTAACATTAGTATTTCTCCAGAATTAAGCGTAATATCATTTAAATAATTCTGAGAAAAATACATTTTCGTATTATTAAGTTTTTTTTTTAAATATTCGAATATAGGTAGTAAAGAATACTTTTTTGTATAACATCCTTCCTTTGGTCTCCCTAAATGAGACATAATAATAACTTTTGCGTTTTTTTCAATAGCTAGTTTAATAGTAGGAAGAGCCGCTAATATTCTAGCTTCAGATTGGATAATTCCATTTTTTATAGGAACATTTAAGTCACTTCTTATTAATACTCTTTTCCCTGTTAGATTTAATTCAGTCATTTTTCTGATATGCATAAAAACTCCTTGTGTAATATAATTATATTCAATTTTTAGTATTATTTGTAATTTGATTTTTTGTAAAAAACTATTTTAACCTGTTACTATATTAATAACAGGTATTAAAAAAATAACATATTTTAATAAAAAACTTATTAGAAAAGTGAAAAATAATTTATTTTTTTTGATCTAAATATAGATTTAATTTTTAAACCATGCCTTGATTCCATCAAGAAACATTTGAGTAGAAAGCATAATTAAGATTAAACCCATCAGACGTTCTAAAGCATTAACACCCTTAGAACCAAATAACTTTAAAAATAAACCAGATAATAATAGTATTATAACAGTAAAGAACCATGCTATTAATAGAGATCCAACTAAATAAGAGATATGATTTAGATATTGATGCGATAGTAACATTAATGTTGCTAATAAAGATGGTCCAGCAACTAATGGAATAGCTAGAGGAACTAAAAAAGGTTCTTCATTTTTAGATACTTTATTACTGTTACTATTTTCGGAAGGAAAAATCATATTAATAGCGATTAAAAATAAAATAATACCTCCAGATATAGAAACGGTTTCAGTTTTTAAGTTTAAAACAATTAGTATTTTTTCTCCAACAAACAAGAATAATAGCATGACAATTAATGCTATAATCATTTCCCGTATAACTATCATTCTTCTTCTTTTAGCTTCTATATGTTTTAATATGGTCATAAATATTGGAAGATTTCCCAAAGGATCCATAATTAGAATTAGCAATATAGTCGTAGAAATTATTTCAGTCATTTTAATTGATCGTGTCCTTTTTTGATTTATTATATTTACATATAAAATTCTTATTTTTTTGAATATATACTAATTAATTTTTTCACAATTAATTATATAAAAATTTTTTTTTAATATAAAATTATAATTTATAGTATATTTAAAATAGATCTTTTTATTTATGTATTTTTGATTAAAATTTTCAATCTCTTATTAGAGGTGATATATATTTACAACATAACATGTGTATTTATTAATATTTTTTCTAATTATTTCAGGAGCCGGAAATCTTTACCTTAAGTACTTTTATTATCAATTTTAATAAAATGTTATTTTCAATGTAAAATAATCCGTGTATTTACTAATGATAAAACTTGTTGGATTAGTTGGTTGGCGTGGAATGGTTGGATCGGTTTTATTAAAAAGAATGCAAGAAGAAAATGATTTTATAAAAATTAATCCTGTTTTTTTTTCAACATCTCAATCCGGTCAAGATGGTCCTGTAATAAATAATGTGCGACATAATATTTTAAAAGATGCGTATGATATTAATCTATTGAAAAAAATGGATATTATAATTACATGTCAAGGAAGTGTGTATACTAATAAAATCTATCCATATTTAAGAAAAAATGGTTGGAAAGGTTATTGGGTAGATGCAGCTTCAACCTTAAGAATGAAAAGTGATTCTATCATTATATTAGATCCAGTTAATCATCATATTATAAAAAACTCAATCAAAACAGGTGTTAAAACTTTTATAGGAGGAAATTGTACTGTTAGTTTAATGTTGATGTCTTTAGGTGGATTATTTGAAAAAAAATTAATTGAATGGATTTCTGTTGCTACTTATCAAGCAGCTTCTGGGGCGGGTGCACGTCATGTAATAGAATTATTAAAGCAAATGGGATCATTATTTAATAGTGTAAATACAGACTTGTTAAATGGTTCAAAATCAATTTTAGATATCGAACAAAAAGTAACTCAAATATCCCGAAGTTCTCTTTTTCCTATAAAATATTTTTCTGTACCTTTAGCTGGTAGCTTAATACCTTGGATTGACGAAGCAATGACTAACGGTCAAACTCGAGAAGAGTGGAAAGGCCAAGCTGAAACAAATAAAATTTTAGGTTTAAAAAATAAAGTTTTAATTGATGGAACATGTGTACGAATTAGTTCACTTAGATGTCATAGTCAATCATTTATTATTAAATTAAAAAAAGAAATATCCTTAGAAAATATTGAAGAAATTATAAGTACTCACAATAGATGGGTTAATATTATTCCCAATAATATGCGAGATACATTGTTAAAACTGACTCCATCTGCTGTAACTAATACATTGAATATACCAATAGGTCGATTAAGAAAATTAAATATGGGTCCGAAATACTTATCTGCTTTTACTGTAGGAGATCAACTATTATGGGGTGCAGCAGAACCTTTAAGAAGAATGTTAAACATATTAATTAATTGATTATAATTTTTTATCAATTATTATAATAATATCAGTTTTTAATATATACACTACATTTTAATATAAAACTACTATATATTAAATTTTATGTGTATATATTAAATATTTTATTATATGTAATCTTTAAAAGATTTTATATAAAAACATTATAATCCCTTTTTTAATAAGTAACGATAGGGTTTAATTTTTATTTCATGTTCTAATAATTGATGTTGCATAAAATAACAAAAGTTTGGAATATCTCTTGTTGTTGATAGATCATCTGCTATAACTAATATTATTTGATTTTTTTTCATATTACGAAGTGTTTTCCTAATAATCATAATTGGTTCAGGACATCGAAGACCAATTAAGTTCAATATAATATGGTTTTTTTTTATCATTGTTCAATTTAAATGTATTGTAAATTAGTATTATATCACTTGTATTATGATAAATAATATAAAATCTCTAAAAAAGAGATGCTAATCTTCGTCATGGTACAATTTTTTTAATAGAATATATTTGTTTACTATTGATGGTAGTAGTCCATGAGAATTCTTACCGGTAGAATAATTTTTTCTTATTTGACTTGAAGAAATATCAATCATTGGTGTATTAGAAAAAAAAATCAATCCACATGATTGTTGATGTAGTAAATGATAATCTTTAACAAGATGAGAATTAATCCAATTTTCTAATTGAGAGTTACTTTTTTTTTATGATTTCTAGGACAAATTAACAAATGAGAGTAAAATAATATTTTTTTCCAATCTTTCCATAGATTAAAAGATTTTAAGTTATCTTCCCCTATTATAAAACATAAAGGTCTTGAGTGACCTATTTTTTTTCTAATTTTTTTTAACGTATCTATAGTGTAAAAAAACCTCATCTTTTTTGTTTCTAAATAGCTAATTTGAAATAAACGGTAATTATTAATAGCAAATTTAATCATTTTTACTTTATCTACAATGGATGTTTTGCTTTTTTCTCTATGAGGAGGATTTTTATTTGGCAAAAATATTATTTTTTCTATAGAGATTTCTTGTGCTAAATTTTTAGCTAAGTAAAGATGTCCATAATGAATGGGATCAAAATTTCCACCAAATATTGCATATAATTTTTTCATATTTATTTCTAGATATATAAAATGTTAGTTAACATAATATTAAAGTTATTTTTTGTAATTGATTCCATACGGCACTATTATTTTTTTGTTTTATGTTCATTTCTATTCTTACAAGCATTTGTATCGCTTCAAATAAAACATTATAATTAATGTGCTTAAATCCATATATAAAAAATTTGCATCTTTTTTTTGAAATTTTTTCATCTACTAAAAACATATTAATATTTATATTTTTTTCGCGTTTCATGTAAATTAATTTCAATAAATCTTTTTGTAAACTGCGTATTAAAACAAGAACATCATATTGATGATTGCGGAAAAAATTTAATATATAAATAGCTTTTTTTATTTTACCTTCAAGTATAGCATTGATCCAATGAAAGGGATGAAAACTAAAAAAATCAATAATAAATTTTTTTATTTTATCGACTGTAATATAAGTATTAGGCCAAGTTATTACAAGTACACTTAAAACATTATATATAAATAAAGTATCACCTTCATAATACTTACATAATAAAAACAATGCTTTTTCTTCTATATTTATATTTTTTTCTTGAATTTCGTATTTAATCCAATTAATAAATTGTAAATTATATGGTGTAAAACAAGATACTATATCAGTATTTTTTTTTAATTGAGCAAGTGATTTATTTTTTTGAATAGCAAGAGATAAGTGATTGAATTTTAATATCATTAAAATATCTGAATTTAATAAAGAAGATATTTTATTAATATTTTTCATTAAAACAATGTTTAATTTTTTAATAATGAAATTAATAATTAAGCTGGTTTTTTGAAAAAATAAATTTTTCTTTTTATAAAACAAAATAACTTTTTCCCAATCTTTATTTTTTTCTATATCTATTGTAGATGTTTCTAAAAATCCTTTTTGAGATGCAAAATTTAATATTAATTCTTGACTTTTATTTAATAAAAAGAAGTCTTCTCCTAAAAATACATAAAGAAAATTCAATCTTTTGGTTAAATATTCTTTGAGTTCATATAAATGTATATTTTTCATGTAAATAATGACACTTTTTTTAAAATATTTTTTGTAATTATATTACAAAATTTATTATTTTATTTTGGATATATATTATTTTCTTAATGTTGATATTTTGTAAATATTTTTTAATAATAGTTTGATTTTTTGCATGTAAAAATATTTCTTCTTTATTTAAATTGTTAGAAATTTTTATAGTACACCGTTTTTTACCATTAATTTGAATAACAATAATATTATATTTATTTGAAAGTGTTTTTGTTTTAAAAATAGGCCATTTTTGATCTTCAATTGAACTATTTTTACAGAAGTATTTCCAAACAACAAAACAAAAGTGAGGTGTAAATGGATAAAGCATCTTAATTATGCAAATTAAAGATTCTCGCATAATTGATTGATCTTGTTTTTCTTGCATGGGAGCTTTTATTAATTTATTTACCAATTCCATAATTGCAGAAATCGCAGTATTAAATGTTTGCCGGCGACTGATATCATCAGAAACTTTAGTAATAGTTTTGCGTAATTGGCAGAGTAATTCGTTCTGTTTATCATTTAAAAAATTAAAATCTATTTTTTCATGTTTATTTTTTAAATTAATGTAATTATAAGCTAATAACCAAAGTTTTTTTAAAAAACGATGTATTCCTTTAATTCCAGATTCTTTCCATTCTAGTGAGGCTTCTACAGGAGCAGCAAACATGATAAATAGACGAATTGTATCTGCACCATAATTTTTAATGATTAATTCTGGTTCTATTCCATTATTTCTAGATTTAGACATTTTAATCATTCCGGCATAAAATAAATCTTTTCCTTGTTTGTTATACGATTTAATGATTTCTCCTTTTAAGTTACGTTTTATTAAAACTGATGATGAATGAATCCAATTTTTTTGAGAATTTTCATCAATTTCGTAAAAAGCATCAGAAAGAACCATACCCTGACATAATAAATTTTTAACTGGTTCATCAAAATCGACTAATTTAAAATCACGCAATAATTTGTGAAAAAATCTAAAATACATTAAATGCATAGTAGCGTGTTCTATGCCACCAATATATTGATCAACAGGAAGCCAGTATTTTGATGCTATTGGATCAATCATTCCCGTGTTAAAATGTGGACAAGTATATCTTACATAATACCAAGATGATTCTATAAATGTATCAAAAGTATCTGTTTCTCTAATAGCTTTTTGTTTTTTGATAAAAATTTTAGCCCATTTAGAATTAGGATTAATAGGTTGCTTTAATAAATGATTTTTTTTGTCAATTTCTGGTAAAAGTACAGGTAGTTTTTCTTTTGATATAGGTATTATATCTCCATTTTGTAATGTTGCCATTGGAATAGGAGCACCCCAATAGCGTTGTCTTGAGACACACCAGTCTTGTAATTTATAATTAATTTTATTTTTTAATATTTTTTTTTGCAATAATGTTTTTTTTATTTTTTCGGTACTTTGTTGAAAATTTAACCCATTAAATTCTTTTGAATTAAATAGTATTCCTTTTATGTTCATATAAGAGCAATAAGGTTTAATTTCTTTATTATTTGGATTTAAAATAACATATTTTACTTTTAAATTATTTTTAATTGCGAAATTCCAATGATTTTCATTGTGTGCAGGAGTAGAAAGAACCGAATTAGTTCCATGTTCTTGTGTAGTAAAATTTGCAATCCAAATAGGTATTTTTTTTTCTGTAATTGGATGAATAACAAAAATATTTGTATTAATTCCCTTGTATTTTATTTTTTCTTTTTCTTCTTTTGAAATATATTCATATTTTTTTATAAATTTTTTTATAGATTCGTTTTTTTTTGATAAATCTATAGATAATTGATGACAAGGAGATATAGCAATATATGTAACACCCATTATAGTATCTAATCTATCAGTAAATGTTTTTAATTTTTCAGAAGCATTAAAAACCTTTAAAGTAATTTCAAATCCTTCTATTCTTCCTATCCAATTCCTCTGCATGTTTTTTACATTTTCAGGCCAATGAGTAAGTTTATTTAAATCTTGGTATAAAGACTCAGCATAACTTCTTATTTTTACAAACCATTGTGGAATTTTTTTTATTGTTATTTTATTTTGACATCTCCAACAACAACCATCGATAACTTGTTCATTAGCCAAAACGGTTTTATCATAAGAGCACCAATTTACTAAACTATTTTTTTTGTAGACTAATTTTTTTTTATATAATTCAGTAAAAAACCATTGTTCCCAACGATAATATTCTGGCTTACATGTAGTTATTTCACGACTCCAATCATAACCAAAACCAAGTAGTTGAAGCTGTTTTTTCATATGTTTTATATTTTTTTCAGTCCAATATAAAGGAGGAGTATCATTTTTTATAGCTGCTTCTTCAGCAGGTAAACCAAAAGCATCCCAACCCATTGGTTGTAAAACATTTTTTCCTAACATTCTTTGATAGCGAGCTATAACGTCACTAATAGTATAATTTCTAACATGACCCATATGTAATTTTCCAGAAGGATATGGGAGCATAGGAAGACAATAATATTTTTCTTTTTTAGAGTTTTCATTAACTTGAAAAGTTTTATTTTTTTTCCAATATTCTTGTACGAAAGGTTCTATTTTTTTTGGGGAATATTCTTTTTCCATCTTTATTATCTCTGAAATAAAATTTTTAACAAAAATAATATTTATTAATTTTAAAATAAATAGCACTATATTTTTTTTAAAAAATATTGTTATATTTCTGACAAATTTGGTGTTTTATTTTCTGGAACTGTTACATGTATTTGTATTACTTTTCTACTATCTGCTATAGATACTTTAAAAGAGTATCCATTAATATTAATACTTTCACCACGACTTGGTAAATGACCAAATTCTTTCATTACTAATCCTCCTATTGTATCTACTTCTATATCACTAAAATTAGTATTAAAAGTTTCATTAAATTCTTTGATTTCTGTAAGCGCTCTGACAGAAAATGTACATTTTTGTAATTTTCGAATATTCAATTGTTCTTCATCATATTCATCTTCAATTTCTCCAACAATCAATTCTAGTATATCTTCTATAGTCACTAATCCGGAAACAGCTCCAAATTCATCAATTACTATTGCCATATGATTTCTTTGTGAACGAAATTCTTTTAACATTCTATCTACATATTTACTTTCTGGAACTACAACGGCTGGTCTTAATATATTTTTTATATGGCATATATTTGTTAAATTTTTCATAAAAGGTAATAAATCTTTAGCCATTAAAAATCCTTCTACATAATTATTATCAGGACTCATTACTGGAAAACGTGAATGTGCAGATTCAATAATAATATCAAGGCATTTGTTTAAATTATAATTCAACTTTAATGTTATCATTTGTGTTCTAGGAATCATGATATCTTTGATTCTTTTTTTTGCGATATGCATGACACCTTCTAACATATCACAAGTATCTTGATCAATAAGTTCATTTTGTTCTGAATCACGAATTAATAATAATAGTTCTTCTCTGTTTTTAGGTTCATCATGAAAAATTTGATTTAATAAAATAGAAAAGAAACCTTTTCTATTTATTTTATCGCAGTTTTGTGAATGATTATCACTCATAGTATTAGATTATCTATTTAAAATATATGTCTTACTATTCTATGGTAGAAAAGCATTAGTTAAAATATTTTTTATCAAAGATTAGAAATTTTTTAAAGTATATGGTTTATAATAATTTAAAGATAACATTATTTGATTTTCCATTTTTTCCATAGCTTTTGCTTCTTTATTGTTTTTATGATCATATCCCAATAAATGCAGTGTTCCGTGTATAGTCATATGTGCCCAATATGCCTCTAAGGTTTTATTGTATTTTAAAGATTCTTTTTTTATTATGTTTTTACATAAAACTAAATCTCCTAATAATTTATGATTCATTTTAATAAATTTATTAATAGGAAATGATAAAATATTTGTTGATTTATTTTGGCCTCTATAAGTATAGTTTAAATACTGAATTTCTAGTTCATCTACAACACGAATTGTTATTATATTAATATTTTTTTTTTTTTAATAAAATTTTTTGTATCCATTTTTTAAAATGTAATTTTTTTGGTATATATTGATTTTTTTTACAGCAAATTTGAAGGTTTACAATAATGTTTTTCATATTTTCAATTAAATTATTTAAATAAGTTCGCCTTTTAATGAATGTGTATGTATTTTTTTAATTTTTAAATTAGCAAATTGTCCGATCATATTCGGTGAACCTTTGAAAGTAACAATTCTATTATTCTCTGTTCTACCATATAATTCCATGATATTTTTATTAGAAACACCTTCTACTAAGATAGATTGTATGCTTCCAAACATTTTTCTACTCCATGACATGGTTTGTACATTAATATGGTTTTGTAAAATATATAATCGTTTTTTCTTCTCTTCAATATTAAGATTGTCTTCTATTTCTGAAGCAGGCGTTCCAGGTCGAGCAGAATATATAAAGCTAAAACTCATATCAAAGTTAATCTTTTTTATCAACAGAATAGTTTCTTGAAAATCTCTTTCAGATTCTCCAGGAAATCCTACAATAAAATCAGAACTAATCTGAATATTAGGTCTAGCAATGATTAATTTTTTAATAATAGACTCATATTCTTCTACTGTATATGAACGTTTCATCAAATTGAGTATTTTATTAGAACCACTTTGTACGGGAAGGTGTAAGAAACTTACTAATTTTGGTGTATCTTTATATACTTCAATAATGTCATCAGTAAATTCTAATGGATTACTAGTAGTAAAACGTATTCTATCGATACCATCTATTTCTGCTACTAATCTTATTAGTTCTGAAAAATAACAAACTTTTCCATCAAAGGTTGGACCTTGATATGCATTGACATTTTGTCCTAATAAGTTTATTTCTCTTACACCATTTTCTGCTAACATTGATATTTCAAATAGAACATCATCACATGGACGACTTATTTCATTTCCTCTCGTATAAGGTACTACACAAAATGAACAGTATTTATTACATCCTTCCATAATAGAAATAGATGCTGTATATCCTGTTTTTTTAGGTTGTAAAAAATATTTAAATTTTTCTAATTTAGGAAAACTAATATCTATAGATAAGTTTCTATGTTTTTCTACTTCAGTAATCATTTTTGGCAATCTATGTAAAGTCTGAGTGCCAAATATAATATCTACATAATTTGCTCTTTTAAAAATTTCCTTACCTTCTTGAGTTGCTACACAACCTCCTACAGCAATAATAACTTCAGGGTTTTTGTTTTTTATTTTTTTCCATCTTCCTAGTTGATGGAACAGTTTTTCTTGAGCTTTTTCTCTAATTGAACAAGTGTTTAATATTAAAATGTCAGCATTTTCTACGGATTCAGTGAGTGAATATTCATTTTTTTTTTGTAATAAAGAGATTATCATAGATGAATCATATTCATTCATTTGACAACCCCAAGTTTTTATGTATATAAATTTCATCTTTTTAAAAATTAATCCCCTTGAATGTATAAATATATTCGATTTAATATAAAACTTTAATTTTATATAGATATTTTCCCTTTAATCGTTGGGTGAGGATCATAACCGATAATTTTAAAATCTTTAAAAGAATATTCAAATAATGATTGAGGTTTTCTGGTGATTATTAATTTCGGAAGTTTTTTAGGAATTCTAAGTATTTGTTTTTTTGCTAATTCAATATGATTGTTATATAAATGAACATCACCTCCTGTCCATAAAAATTCTCCAACTTTTAAATTACATTGCTGTGCTATCATATGTACTAGTATTGAATAACTGGCTATATTAAAAGGGAGTCCTAGAAATACATCACAAGAACGTTGGTAAAGTTGACAGCTTAGTGTTTTGTTGCAAACATAAAATTGAAAAAGTACATGACAAGGTGGTAATCTCATGTTGTCTATTTCACCAACATTCCAACTAGACACTAGTATCCTACGTGAATCCGGATTTTCTTTTAATTGTATTAATATCTTTTTTATTTGATCAATTGGTTCACCTTTTTCTGTATTCCAACTTCTCCATTGTTTCCCATAAATTGGACCAACATCTCCTGATTTATCTGCCCAATTATTCCAAATTGATATTTTATTTCTATTGAGATAGTTAATATTTGTATCTCCTTTTAAAAACCATAATAGTTCATAAATAATAGATGGAATATGACATTTTTTTGTTGTTAGAAGAGGTAAACCTGTTTTTAAATTAAATCTCATATTGTAGCCAAAAATAGATAATGTTCCTGTACCTGTGCGATCTTTTTTTTGATTTCCAATTTTGATTATTTTTTTGATTAGTTTAAGATATTGTTTCATTATTCCTCAATAATCTATTTTATTTCTATAAAAAACTTTAAACATAATAATCAATCCAGTAATAATCATTGGAATTGATAGTATTTGTCCCATAGTGAATATATTATTTAACAGGCCTAATTGAGGATCAGGTTCTCTAAAAAATTCTAGAATAGTTCTAAATATACCATAAGAAACTAGAAATAAGCCGCTGATGCTTCCTGTTGGTCGGTTTTTTTTTGAAAAAAAATAAATTATAAAAAATAAAATAAAACCTTCGAAAAAAAATTCATATAATTGAGAAGGATGACGAGGCAGTGCTCCATATTCATCGAATAGCGTTTTTAATTGCGGATATTTTTTTATTGCTTCTAAATCTTGATATTGAGAATTAGGGAAAATAACTGCATATGAAAAATTTGGCGAAACACGCCCCCATAGTTCACTATTGATGAAATTTCCCAATCTTCCAGCACCTAAACCAAAGGGTACTAAAGGAGTTATAAAATCAGATATTTCTAATATTTTTTTTTTATATTTTAAAGAAAAATATAATATTGTAATCATGCCTCCTATCAATCCTCCATGAAATGACATACCACCTTTCCAGACATAGAATATACATAATATATTTTGAGAAAAATATGAAAAATTATAAAAGATTACATATCCTATTCTACCGCCAATACATGATCCTAAAAAAACAGCATATAATAATATTTCTATTTTTTTTTTATACCATATTTCTTTATTTTTAATGCTATTTTTTTTTCCATACCAGATAGCAAATAAAAAACTAATAAAATACATAAGCCCGTACCAACGAGCAGAAACAGATCCGATAGAAAAAATAACAGGATTCAAGTTTGGAAAAAAAATGTACATTAGTTGATGCAATATCCTTTTATTAAAAAATATTTTATATTATCTAATTTTTTCTAGATTTAATATTTCTTCTATTTTTTGGCGTCTGCGAATAATAGTAGAATTATTATTTTCTAATAATATTTCTTGAATAAGTGGTCTAGTATTATAATTAGATGACATTGAGGCACCATAAGCACCTGTATCATGAAAGATTAAAAAATCCCCTATTTTTATAATTGGTAATCGTCTAGTTTGAATAGTTCCCCCTTCTTTTTGTGTAAAAATATCTCCTGATTCACATAATGGACCTGCAATAATAGTATCAATAGTTTCTTCTTCATTAATAATCCTATTATCTCCAGAAATTACCGATATATGATGGTAGCTACCATACATCGTTGGTCTCATCAAATCATTGAATCCAACATCTATTAAAACAAAAGTTTTATTACTTGTTTTTTTTGTAGCCCATACTTTTGCAATTAAAATACCTGATTCTGCAACTAAGAATCTTCCAGGTTCAATCTCCAATTCAATTTTTTTCCCTAAAAATGCAGATATTTTCTTTCTTGCTTGATCCCATAACATAAAATATTTTTTTATATCAATTGGTTTATCATTAAATTTGTAAGGTATCGGCAATCCTCCACCTGCAGAAATAGATAATATTTTTTGATTTAATTCAAATGCATTTTCTATCATAGATTTACAAACTTTTTTTAAATGTATATAGTTTACTCCTGAACCTATATGCATATGCAAACCCACTAATTTTAGTTTATATTTTTTTATAATTGGTATTGCTAGTAGAGGTTCCCAAATCCCATGCTTACTGTTTTCTCCTCCAGTATTAGTTTTTTTGCTATGCCCATATCCAAATCGTGGATTAATTCTCAGCCACACACGATGGCCAGGAGAAACTTTCCCTAATTGTTTTAACATGTCTAAAGATCCAGCATTAACTGGTATTTTATATTCAACTATTTTAGATAAAGTTTCTTCATCTAAAATATCTGCAGTAAAGATTATTTCATTTTTTTTTGATTCAAATCCAGATGATAAAGCCCTTTCAATTTCACCTAATGAAACGGCATCTATTTTTACGTTTTTATTCTTCATTAAACGTAATATATTAATATTAGAACACGCTTTCTGAGCAAATCTAATAACATCAAATTGTCTTAATAATTTTATTTTTTTATAAATAGTATTGGCATCATAAACCCAAAATGGAGGTTTATATTTTTTGATTAAATCTTTAATATTTTTTCTATTAAAGTTATTTTTAGTATTATTTAAATCTTGTGGCATTTTTTTTCCTATTAAATATTAATAATCACATCTATTAAATGATATATTTTTTATTTATTAAAATAATTTTTCATATGAGCGAAGTGTTGGAAATAAAATCACGTCACGAATGCTAGTTTGATTAGTTAGTAGCATAATTAAACGATCGATTCCAACTCCTAATCCTGATGTTGGTGGCAAACCATACTTTAATGCTTCTATGTAATCTTGATCATAAAATATATTTTTTTGATCTGATTTTTTTTCTTGTTTTATTTGGTTTAAAAATCTAATTTTTTGATCCTCTGCATCATTTAATTCTGAAAATCCATTTGCTATTTCATATCCAGCAATAAATAATTCAAATCTATCAGTTATATTTGGATTTGTATCGTTACGTCTTGCTAGTGGAGAAACTTCTACTGGGTACTCAGTAATGAATGTAGGTTGAATTAATTTTTTTTCTACTGTTTTTTCAAAAATTTCAGTCTCTATTTTACCATTTCCCCAAGTTTTTTTTATTTTTATTCCTATAGATTTTGCAAATTTTTTTATTGTTTTGATATTTTCTAAATCAGATAGTGTTATTGTAGGATTAAATTGAAGAATGGCATCCTTCATAGTCAATCTATTAAATGGTTTGTTAAAGTCAAAATTATATTTAAGATATTTAATCTTAGTATTTTTAAAGATGACTTTTGTAATATTTTTAAAAATATTTTCTATTAATTGCATCATATCTTTATAGTTAGAATATGCAATATATACTTCCATCATAGTAAATTCTGGATTGTGTCGAGTAGATACTCCTTCATTTCGGAAACTTCTGTTCAGTTCAAAAATACGTTCAAAACCACCAATAATTAATTTTTTTAAATATAATTCCGGTGCTATTCTTAAATACATTTTTTCTTTAATTTCATTATGATACGTAATAAAAGGACGAGCGTTTGCGCCTCCTGGAATATTTTGTAGTATGGGAGTTTCTACTTCTAAAAAATTATTTTTTATCAAAAATTTTCGAATAGCCATAATAATATTAGAGCGAGTTTTAAAAATATTAAATAGTTTGTTATTACTGATTAAATCTAGATAACGTTTTCGATAACGTATTTCTTGATTAGATAAACCGTGAAATTTATCTGGTAAAGGTTTTAATGATTTATTTAATATCGTTATATTATTACAATAAATAGATAACTCTCCTGTTTTAGTTTTAAATAATATACCTATTACACCTAAAATGTCTCCAATATCCCATTTTTTAAAATTAGAATTATATAATTCAGATGATATATTTTTCTCTTTTACATAGATTTGTATCGTCCCCTCCATATCTTGTATTGTAAAAAAAGAAGCTTTTCCCATAATACGTCTTTGTATCATTCGACCAGCAACAGAAACTTCAATATTTAATGTGTTAAGTTCATCTCTATTGTTTATAGAATATTTTTTATGAATTTTTTTTGAAGTAGTATTTCTTTGAAAAGAATTTGGAAAAGAAAATCCTTCTTTTTTCATACTAAGAAGTTTTTTTTCTCTTCTTATTATTTCATCATTAACAATATTACTATTTTGTATTTTTTTTATTTCTAACATTTGTATTCCTTATATTCCAATTATCAAACTTTGTTCAATAAAATCATCTAAATCACCATCTAAAACAGATTGAGTATGATTTTTCTCAATACCAGTACGGAGATCTTTAATTTTTGAGTTATCTAATATATATGAACGTATTTGATTCCCCCATGTTATATCTGATTTATTTTTTTCTAGTTTTTGCTTTTCTTCTTGTTTTTTCCTACTTTGCATCTCATATAATTTTGATTTCATTTGTTTTATTGCTTGTTCTTTATTTTTATGTTGAGAACGATTACTTTGACATTGAGTAACAGTATTCGTGGGTAAATGAGTAATACGAACAGCTGATTCAGTTCGATTTACATGTTGACCTCCAGCTCCAGATGCTCTATATACATCAATTCTTAAATCAGAAGAATTAATATTTATATAAATTTTATCATCGATATCTGGATATATAAAAACTGAACTAAATGAAGTATGACGTCGATTGCCTGAATCAAATGGACTTTTTCTAATTAAACGATGTACGCCTGTTTCTGTTCTTAGCCATCCGAAAGCATATTCTCCATATATTTTAACAGTAGATGATTTGATTCCAACTATTTCTCCAATAGATTCATGAATAATTTCTGTTTTAAATCCTTTTTTATCAGCCCATCTTAGATACATTCTAAGTAATATTTTAGCCCAATCTTGTGCTTCTGTTCCTCCCGATCCAGATTGTATATCAAGGTAACAATTACAGATGTCATTTTTTTTTGAAAACATGCGATAAAACTCAAGTTTTTTTATTTTTTTTTCTATTTTTTGTGTTTCTGTAATTGTATCTTTGAATACTATATTATCTTCTGTTTCTATTGCTAATTCTAAAAAAATAATTACTTCTTTTATTTTTATTTCTATATCGTTAATATTTTTAATGATTGAATTTAATAAATATTTTTCTTGATTTAGTTTTTTTATGGATGTTTGTTTTTCCCATGTTTTAAGTGATAATAATTCCAAGTTAATTTCTTCAATTCGATATTCTTTTTGAGTATAGTCAAAGATACCTCTTAAGATCTTCCATACGTTTTTTAAAATTTTTAATTTTATTATTAATAATATTTATTTCTAGCATAATTTTATGATTCTTCTATTAGTAAAAAGTAAATTATAAGAATTTTAAATTTTTTTCGTGTATTTTAAACAGATATAAAAACATTCTTTTTATTATATATATTTAATTATATAGATGCATTTATTTTGATTTGATATAGTTATTTTAAATATTTTTTAGGAAATAGAAAAAATGTCATCATTTATATCTTTACAAAATATTATTTATCCTTCAAGTGAATTATCATTAACAATGATATTTCTTGAAGAATGGTCTATAATTTATGTAGAAGGTTGTGATAGTAAAAAATATCTTCAAAACCAATTGACTATTGATGTAAATTTGCTTCCTAACACAGATCATACTCTTTGTGCTCACTGTAACTTTAATGGAAAAGTATGGAGTGTTATACGTTTATTTCATTATTGTCAAGGCTATGCTTATATTCAAAGAAAAAGTATATCTCAAATTCAAATAAAAGAATTAAAAAAATATTCTATTTTTTCAAAGATAAAAATTACTGAATTAAATAATATTTATTTAATAGGATTAGCGGGATTAAATGCTAGAGCATTTTTATTAAAGTTTTTTATTAAAATACCGAATCAAAAATGCCCAGTAATTCATGAAAAAAACACAACGATACTATGGTTTAAAAAACCAGAAGAGCGATTTTTATTAGTTTTATCTGTAACTGATTTTTTATTCTTAAAAAAAGCAATAAATGAAAATATTTTTTTTAATAATAGTAAACAGTGGTTATTATTAGACATAGAAGCTGGTTTTCCTATTATTGAAAAAGAATCTTCTGAAAAATTTACACCACAAGCAATTAATTTAGATAAACTTAAAGGTATAAGTTTTAAAAAAGGATGTTATTATGGGCAAGAAATAATAGCACGAATATTCTTTAAAAATTTAAATAAAAGTTGTTTATGTTCTTTGATTGGAAAGGGAAATATTTCTCCCAAAGTAGGCTCTCTTCTTGAAGTTCAGATAGAGAATGTATGGTGTAAAATTGGTATTTTATTATCTATAGTTAATATTAAAAACGAAGAAACTTGCATACAGGTTGTTTTATATAAACCTGTAGATGTAAATAATTTATTTAGAATACATGGATTTAAAAACATTTTTTTAATAAATCATTAAATGATTTCGTGAAAATTATATTTTTGTATTCAACGATATAAAGTATTTATCATTTGATTACGATAAATATTTATTTTTTATAAAATTTAGCTAATTTTTTTTGAATATTATGTCTCAAGGCATTCTTTTTATTATTTCAGCTCCGAGTGGAACAGGAAAATCAAGTTTAATTCAGGGATTATTAAAATCAAAAACTACTTTATCTAATATTCAAGTATCTATTTCTCATACTACTCGAATAATGAGGCCTGGTGAATCAAATGGAGAACATTATTACTTTATATCAAAAAAAGAATTTCAGATTATGATTGAACAAGAATCTTTTTTAGAATATGCAAGAGTTTTTAGTAATTATTATGGAACTTCACGTCAATATATCGAACAAATGTTATTTTCTGGAACTGATGTGTTTCTCGATATTGATTGGCAAGGAGCTCAACAAATTCGATATAAAATGCCAAAATCAAAAAGTATTTTTTTATTACCACCATCTAAAGATATATTATATAAAAGATTGAGGAAAAGAGGTCAAGATAGTGATATAGTTATTGCAAAAAGAATGGAAAAAGCAGTAGATGAAATGAAACATTATTCAGAATATGATTATCTTATTATTAATGATAACTTCAAACAAGCTGTTAATGATTTAACAACAATTATCAACGCAGAACATTTATGTTTATTTCGTCAACAAAATAAATATGATCTACTAATTTCTAATTTATTAAAAAGTTAGTTTTTCAAAAAATATCTTTTATATAATTCTATTGAAAAAATAGAATTATATAATTAAATATATAAAGTTCAGTAGATTTATTTTTTTATTTTAAATCAATGTTTTTATTGCGATTAGCTCTTTTTCTTTCATTTTCTTTCAGATGACGCTTACGCAAACGAATTGAGTTAGGTGTAACTTCTACAAGTTCGTCATCATTAATAAATCCGAGTGCTTCTTCTAATGTTAGATTAATAGGTGTAGTTAACATTATAGCTTCATCAGTACCAGATGCTCGCATATTAGTTAGCTTTTTACCAGTTAAACAATTAACCGTTAAATCATTAGAACGACTATGAAGTCCTATTATTTGTCCTTCATATACTTGAGCCCCGTGTCCTATGAATAATTTTCCTCTTTCTTGTAAATTAAATAAAGCAAAACCAACTGCCATACCTTTACTATTAGCTATCAACACTCCATTTTTTCTTTGTCCAATATTATTTTCTTGAACATTATCGTAATGACTAAAAGATGAATAGCAGAGTCCAGTTCCTGAAGTTATACTCATAAAATCTGTACGAAAACCAATTAACGCTCTACTAGATAATACATACTCTAGACGTACTCTTCCCTTAGAATCTATAGTCATATTTTTTAATTCACCTTTTCTTATCCCTATAAATTGCATAATATTCCCTTGATGTTTTTCTTCAATATCTAATATTACATTTTCAAAAGGTTCTTTTTTAAATCCATTAATTTCGCGAAAAATGATTTTTGGACGAGATACCTCTAATTCAAAACCTTCACGACGCATATTTTCAATTAATATAGATAAATGTAATTCACCTCGTCCAGAAACAGAAAAAATATTCGCATCTTTTGTTTCTTTTATCTGCAATGCAACATTATGCATTGTTTCTTTTTTTAATCTTTCTAAAATTTGACGAGAAGTTATATACTTTCCTTCTTTCCCTGAAAATGGTGAAGTGTTAACTGAAAAAAACATATTTACTGTCGGTTCATCTATATTCAGTATTGGAAGAGGTTTTAAATTATCTGGATGACAAATAGTATCAGAGATATTTAATTTATCAAGACCTGTAATAGCAATAATATCTCCTGCTTCTCCACAATCTATTTCTGTTCTTTTTAGTCCTGCATAACTTAAAATTTTATTAACTTTTCCGTTACGGGTTTTTCCTAAATTATTAATAATAGTTACTTGATCGTGTGCTTTTATACATCCTTGTTTGATACGACCGACTCCAATAACTCCTAAATAATTATTATAATCTAGTTGTGAAATTTGCATTTGAAATTTTTGATTTGGGTCAACATTAGGAGCAGGTGCATATTTAATAATACATTCATATAATGGAATCATATTATTCTGCATTTTAAGATAATCTACCCCTGATGTACCAAGAACAGCAGAAGTATAGATAATAGGAAAATCAAGTTGTTGATCATTAGCATCGAGATTAACAAAAAGATCAAAAACTTGATCCACTACCCAATCAGGACGAGAATTTATTCTATCAATTTTATTTATTACAACAATAGGATTTAGACCATACTTAAATGCTTTTTTAGTTACAAAACGAGTCTGTGGCATAGGTCCATCTAATGCATCTACTACTAGTAAGACAGAATCTACCATAGACATCACACGTTCTACTTCACCACCAAAATCAGCATGTCCAGGAGTATCTACTATATTTATTTTATATTCCCCCCATTTTATGGAAGTATTTTTAGATAAAATAGTAATTCCTCGTTCTTTTTCTAAATCATTAGAATCCATGATTCGTTCAGTTTTTTCTTCATGTTCTTGAAATGTTCCTGATTGTCGTAATAGTTGATCAAGTAATGTAGTTTTTCCATGATCAACATGTGCTATAATGGCAATATTTCTTATATTATGATACATTTTTTCCTTCCACAAACCCTTTATGAATAACAAGATATACTTCAGACTAGTTTAAGATAGAATTAAAAGAAAAGATCAATTATTGAGGAGTATAGTATATATACTGTCTTAATAGTAAGACATAAACACACATAAAAACACTTTTTTTAAAATAAATTATACAAAATACAATCATAATCTTATTAAGATTATAACAGTGCTTCTAAATTACAAATTTATTTATATAAACCATGAAATGTTTTAAAATTTTAATAATTAGGATGAAAAATTGAACGCATTAGACTATACAAAAACAAATTTTTTAAAAAGTTATTCACAAGCGACTGATATAGAAATCCAAGATGGTGTTGAAATTGCATTTGTTGGTTATTCTAATTCAGGAAAATCTAGTGCTATTAATGCATTAACTAATCAAAAAAAATTATCTCGTTTTAGCAAAACTCCCGGTAGAACTCAACTCATTAATTTTTTTGAAATAGTTTCTGGTTTTAGAATAGTTGATCTTCCGGGATATGGTTATGCTAAAGTACCTTTATTAGTAAGAGAAAAATGGCAAAGAAAAATATATTATTATTTAGAAAAAAGAGATCAAATAAAAGGTTTAGTACTGTTAATGGATATTAGACATCCTCTTAAAACGCTTGATCAAAAAATAATCAATATAGCTACCAGTAAAAAAATCTCTGTTTTTGTTTTATTAAATAAATGTGATAAAATGAAAGAAGTTCAACAAAAAATACAATTAAATAAAGTATATGAAAAATTATACACATTATTCAATTCTTTTGAAATTGAATTATTTTCGTCTGTGAAAAAGATTGGCATTAAAAAATTACAACTAAAGTTAGATCATTGGTATAAAACATATTTTATTTTAAATAATTAATTATGTCCATAGAATAAATAAAATATAAAAAATACTAGTATTAAAAAGTAGTTTTTAAAAAATTGTTATTGAAATATAATTCATTATTTTTTTAAAATATAATTTTTAAAAATTTTAAATAAATTTTCGGAACAATTTGATTTTATAAGCATATCTTTTGATGTTATTTCAATGGGAATATCTAATTTTATAGCTGCCAGTTGATATGATAGAAAAGCTATTTCCTTGTTATTTTTCAGCTGAATAGCAATATTTTTAGCATTCCTAAGTGGTAAAAATGATATTTTTTCAATATTTTCATAAATATTTTTAATATTAGAGAACTTATTAACTAAGAATAATGCAGTTTTTATTCCAATTTTAGGGATTCCTGGGATATTATCAGAAACATCTCCCATTAAAGCTAGAAAATCAATAAATTCTTTGGGTTGTATACCATATTTTTTTTTTATTATATCTGGTGTAACGACACTATTACTTTTTTTGTTTAGTAAACTAATATTTCGTGTTACAAGTTGTAGCATATCTTTATCATGACTGATAATTAAAATTTTTTCTCCTTTTTGTTCTAATTTATGTGCTAAACTTCCAATAATATCATCTGCTTCGATTCCTGGAATCGTTAATATTTTAATGCCAATTTTTTTAAGTATTCTAAAAAGGGGTTTAATTTGAATAAAAAGTTCGTTAGGCATAGAAGGTCGATTATTTTTATATTCTTTAAAAAGTTTCGTTCTGAATGTTTTTTTAGAAGAATCAAAAACAATAATAATTTTTTTTGAATTTTTGTATTTTTGTAAAATATTATGAATCATTTTTAATATACCATATATTGCACCAGATGGTTCTCCTAAAATGCTTTCAAAGTTACGAAATCCATAAAAAGATGAATATAAGTACAGACTTCCGTCAATGATAATAACCGGAGGTTTTTTTATTTGATGCATATTTTTTACCTAATTTTTGAATTTAAATAAAAATTATCTCTACAAAAAATGTTTATTTAAATAAGTAGTCTTGATTAAATATTCTCATATAAAACATTTTATTATATAAAATTTTTTTAAACAATTACGCGATTTACTGTGTATTTTTTATTTCTTTTTAATTAAGAATTGAATTAATTCAATATATTTTTGAGAAAAATTTTCTTTAAAAGCATTTTCTATTTTTGCATAATCAATAATGTATTTTCCATGAATAAGCATTGTTGGAACATGATCTAAGTTAGATTTTTCAACATCTTTATTTTTTTTTTGCACGAGTATTTTAAGTGTTAGACTGTTCCAAAAATTATTGAATTTTTTTTCACTAACTCCTCCATCTTTTTTAAAGATTTTTTTTATACTATCGATATTATTAATTGTATGAGTTTCTTGAATGGCTTTAAAGATAGGGAGCACGATTTTTTCTTCGATCCCAATTTGTTCGGCTATTATCCAAGATTTTGTTAAAATATGACTTAATTCCCCTCCGAAAAAATTAACATGATATGTTTGAACGTTTATATTTTTTATTAAACTTTTAGTATTATGTATTTTTTTAAATTCATAGCAATATGGACAAAAAAATGAAAAAAAGTCCATGACTTTAGGAACATTGTGTATACTTTTATGTTTTATAATATAATCTTTTTGATTATGAAATTCATAAGCAGAAGTATTGCAAGATAAGAAGATACTGCATATTATAATTAATATTTTTTTCATCTAAATTTTCTAATTTAATTTGTTATTAATTCTATATTATAAGTTTTTTAAAAGTAATGAGAAATAATTTTTTAATAACATATAAGTATAAATATTATATCTGTATATTTTATACCTTGTAAAATAGTTCCTTAATAATTTAAAAGAGAGATATATATTATATATTATGAAAAAAAAAATAAATATTAAGGTTAATAACCACACTCCAATGATAAAACAGTATTTATCTTTAAAAGCAAAATATCCTGATATGTTACTATTTTATCAAATGGGTGATTTCTACGAGTTATTTTATAAAGATGCTGAACGTATTTCAGAACTGTTAAAAATCACTTTAACAAAAAAAGGATTTTCAAATAATAAAATTATACCAATGGCTGGAGTTCCATGTCATACAGCGGAATATTATTTATCAAAACTAATAAAATTAGGTGAATCTGTTGCAGTATGCGATCAAATGAGAGAAAAATGTTCTAAAAATAAATTAATTACGCGTAAAATTGTTCGTGTTATCACCCCTGGTACCGTTACAGATGAAGCTTTTCTTGAAGAAAGTGAAGATAATTTTATAGCTTCTATTTGGAAAGAAAAAAATGAATTTGGATATTCTATATTAGATATTTCTTTAGGTTTTTTTGGTGTTTCTAAATATTCTGATGTTAATTCTTTGCTATCAGAAATCGAACGTACTAATCCTAAAGAGATACTTTATCCAGAAAATTTTTCTGATATTTTTTTGATTGAAAATAGAGTATGTATTCGTCCACGTTCATTATTAGAATTTGATTTAGAAACATCTTATAAATTACTTAATTTGCAATTTAAAACTTACAGTTTAAATGGATTTGGTATAGAAAAAAATAATTTCATAATACGTCCAGCTGGTTGTTTACTTGAATATGTTAAAACAACACACATGACTGCATTACCTAATATTCGTGAAATAAAATACAACTATATAGAAGATAATATTTCAATGAACGCTAGTACACGCAAAAATCTTGAACTTACTCAAAATTCTTTAGGAGAAAAAAAAAATACTTTGTCTTCAATATTAAATAAAACAGTAACATCTATGGGTGGTAGAATGTTAAATCGCTGGTTACATTCCCCATTAAAGAATTTTGATATAGTTAAAAAACGTCATGAAAGTGTTAAAAATTTACAGTTTTTTTATAAAGAATTACAGCCTATTCTGCGTCAAGTTAATGATTTAGAAAGAATCTACTCTCGGTTATCTTTGCGTACCGCTTCTCCTCATGATTTTGTAAGAATGCGTTCTACATTAAAAATTTTACCTGATTTGCATATAATTTTAAAAAAAATACAGGTAAAGCATATTAAAAAAATACGTTTATCTATTGGTTATTTTACAAAAATTTTATTTTTATTAAATAAAGCTATTAGCTTAAAGCCATCTTCATCTATTCGAGATGGTGGTGTAATAGCATCAAATTACAATATTACTCTTGATGAGTTACGAGCTATTAAAATTAATTCGAATGAATACATCACTAATTTTGAAAAAGAAGAAAAAAGAAAATTAATGATTGAATCATTTAAAATTAAATTCAACAAAATTATTGGATATTATATTCAGGTTAGCAAACGTCATATTCATTTAATTCCAAAATACTATATCAAAATACAAACATTAAAAAATACAGAACGTTATAGCATTCCTTTGCTAAAAGAATATGAAGAGAAAATTTCTCAATCAGAAACACAGTCTTTATTTTTAGAAAAAAAATTATATGAAGAAATTTTTGATATTATAGAGCCATTTTTAGAAAAATTACAAGATAGTGCATTAGCATTGTCAGAATTAGATGTATTAGTAAATTTATCTGAGCGTGCTATATCTTTAAATTATGTTCAGCCTGTTATGACTAAAAAATATGGTATTTCCATATTAGAAAGCCGTCATCCAGTTGTAGAATGTTTTTTAAAAACACCGTTTATAAAAAATTCTATAGTTTTATCGAAAAAACAAAGAATGATTATCATAACGGGTCCGAATATGGGTGGGAAAAGTACTTATATGCGTCAAATTGCTCTTATTACAATAATGGCTTGGATAGGTAGTTTTGTTCCTGCTGAATATGCATCTATCAGTTTAATTGATAAGATATTTACAAGAATTGGTTCTTCTGATGATTTGAGTAATGGATATTCAACATTTATGATGGAAATGACAGAAATATCTAATATTCTTCATAATGCAACATCTAATAGTTTAGTCTTGATTGATGAATTAGGTAGAGGAACTTCTACTAATGAAGGATTATCTTTAGCTTGGTCGTGTTCAAGATACTTAATTAATAAGAATAAATCTATGACGTTATTATCTACTCATTTTTTTGAGTTAACAAAATTAGAATTAATAGAAAAGTTTGTAAAAAATTTCTACTTTACTGCAGTGGAAAAAAATTTACATATAGCTTTTTTATATAAAATTCAACGTGGTGTTTCAAAAAAAAGTTATGGTATATCAGTAGCTTCATTATCTGGATTGCCTGATATTGTTATACAAAATTCAAAAGAAAAACTAATAGAATTAGAAAATACATAATTTTTTATTTATAATCACTACTTTTTTTACTAAGAATATATAAATATTTTTTACATAAAAATTGAACTTTACTATTTATATAGTAGAAAAAAATCAATATTTTCTGTAAATTATATTTTATTAATAATATTAAGTGTTTAATGCGATGAAACGTGGATGTTGAGTACGATGAAAAATCACAATATGCTTGATCTTTTAGTCCCTTTAAGTACAGAGCAATTGAATTGTTTAAAAAAACTTGAAAGTACTTGTTCTAATATTCAATGTGCTTGGTTATCAGGTTATTTTTGGAAAGCAGCTAATCATACATCTAATTCAGTATCTCACAAAATAATAAATGAATTAAATGATAAGGATCAAGTTATAACTATTATTTCGGCTTCTCAAACTGGAAATGGTAAGTTACTATCTAAACGTCTTTATGAATATTTTAATAAAAATAATAAAAAAAGTCGTTTGATTGATGCTCTCGATTATAAATTTAAAAAAATCAAAGATGAAAAAATATTAATTTTAATTATTTCCACTCAAGGAGAAGGAGAACCTCCAGAAGAGGCGCTATCTCTATATAAATTTATAATGTCAAAAAAAGCTCCAAAATTAGACAATTTATATTATAGTATTTTTGGATTGGGAGATACATCCTATAATCTATTTTGTCAAGCAGGAAAGGATTTTGATAAAAGATTTAAAGAATTAGGTGCCAGTTCTTTACTAGATCGACTTGATGCTGATATTGAATATGAAGATATGTATAATCAATGGTCTAAAGAGTTATTAATATCTATTAATAATAAAAATATCATTTCAAATTCTTCTTCATTATTTTCTGATAAAGAAGATAAATCTATTATTTCTAATCCCATTTATACAAAAAAAAACCCTGCTATAGCTACCATATTAACTAATCAAAAAATAACTGGTCGTGCTTCTAAAAAAGATGTTCATCATATTGAAATTGATATCGCTAATTTAAACATTAATTATACACCTGGTGATGCAATTGGCGTTTGGTATAAAAATGATATTCACTTAGTAAAAAAAATACTAGAATTACTTTCTATTAAAACATCTGATATCGTTAAGATAAATACTGATACTATGACAATTTTTGATGCTTTAAGAAATCATTTTGAATTAACTAATAATACTAAACCTATTGTGAGAAATTATGCAAATTTTACAAAAAATAAAATTTTAAAAAACATCATCTGTAGTGATGTTAATTTACAGAATTATGTTTCTGAAACTCCGTTAATTAATATGATAAATAATCATCCATCTAAAATTTCTGCTGAACAATTAATTAGTTTTTTACGTCCATTGACTCCTCGATTATATTCCATTTCTTCATCGCAAGCGGAAATTGATAATGAAATTCATATTACTGTTGGAGTAGTAAAAAAATTAATTTCTGGTTGTTTTCATTTAGGAGGGGCTTCTGGTTATCTTTCACAATTGTTAAAGCCTGATGATGTAGTGAGAATTTTTGTTGAAACTAATAATAACTTTCGTTTACCTCTTAATAAAGATACGTCCATTATAATGATTGGTTCAGGAACAGGTATTGCTCCATTCCGTTCTTTTATTCAACAACGAGATAATGATGGATCTAAAGGAAAAAATTGGATTTTTTTTGGGAATCCTAGTTTTACTGAAGATTTTTTATATCAAGTAGAATGGCAACAATATATAAAGAAAGGACTTCTTACTAAGATGAATTTAGCTTGGTCACAAGATCAAGAACACAAAATATATGTACAAGACAAAATAAGAGAAAATGGAAAAGAAATATGGTCTTGGATACAAGATGGAGCTCAAATATATGTCTGCGGGAATGCATCTAAAATGGCGAAAGATGTTGAAAAAGCATTATTAGATATTATCAGCGAGAATAGTGGTATGAATTTTGAAGATTCTGATGAATATTTAAATAATCTTCGTATGAATCAACGTTATCAAAGAGATGTATATTAATGAAAAAAAATAATAAAAAAACAGTTTTAGAAACAAAAATGACTGATGCAGAACGTATTAAAAAAAATAGCAATTATCTTAGAGGAACGATTGTTGATGATTTAAAAAATGAAATTACCAATGGTTTTAGTGGAGATAACTTTTCACTTATTCGATTCCATGGTATGTACCAACAAGATGATCGTGATTTACGTTTAGAACGTAACGAACAGAAATTAGAACCACGTTATGCAATGATGCTACGTTGTCGATTGCCGGGTGGAGTTATTCAAGCAAAAAAATGGTTAAAAATTGACTTTTTTGCTAGTAAACACACGTTATATGGTACGATTAGATTAACAAATCGTCAAACTTTTCAATTTCATGGAATTTTAAAGAAAAAGTTGAAAGATGTACACAAAATGTTACATGATATAGAATTAGATTCATTAGGTACTGCTAATGATGTAAATAGAAATGTACTTTGTACATCTAATCCGATGGAATCTGTAATTCATCAAGAAGCTTACGAATGGGCTAGAAGCATTTCAAATTTTTTATTACCACATACTAAAGCATATGCAGAAATCTGGTTAGATCAAAAAAAAATTGCTACAACAGATAAAGAACCCATTTTAGGACAAACTTATTTACCAAGAAAATTTAAAACAACAGTAGTAGTTCCACCCTATAACGATGTAGATTTATATGCTAATGATATGAATTTCATTGCTATTACAAAAAACAAAAAAATTATTGGATTCAATCTCTTAATAGGAGGTGGTCTATCTTTCATTCATGGAAATAAAAGTACATGGCCATTTCTTGCAAAAGAATTAGGTTATATTTCTGTGCAAGATACATTATCTGTTGCTAGAGCTATAGTGACAACACAAAGAGATTGGGGAAATCGTACTGATCGTTCTAATGCAAAAACTAGGTATACTATTGACAACTTCAGTTTAGAGTCTTTTAAAAAAGAAGTAGAAAACAGAGCAAATATATCTTTTGAACCTATTCGTAATTACTATTTTACAAGTAGAGGAGATAGATTTGGTTGGATTCAAGATATTAATAACAACTGGAGTCTAACATTATTCATTCCAAATGGACGTATATATGATGATAATAATCAATTATTGAAATCGGGATTATCAAAAATAGCAAATATTCATGAAGGTAATTTTAGACTGACATCTAATCAAAATATAATTATTTCTGAAGTATCTGAAAGTAATAAAAATGAAATAGAAAAAATAGCTTTATCATATGGATTGATAAAAAAAACGAGTAGTTTACGTCAAAATTCTATGGCATGTGTTTCTTTTCCTACTTGTCCTTTAGCTATGGCTGAAGCCGAACGTGTACTATCTTTTTTTATTACTCAATTAGAAAATATCATGTTAAAATATCATGTAGAAAACGAAACAATAATTTTTCGTATTTCTGGATGTCCAAATGGTTGTGGTAGATCTTTATTAGCCGAAATTGGTTTAATTGGAAAATCTATGGGTCGATACAATTTATATATAGGAGGAAATCGAATAGGTAATAGAATTCCCAAAATTTATAAAGAAAATATTACTGAAAAAGAAATATTAATTCATTTAGAAAATTTAATTAAGATATGGTCGAATAAAAGAAAAAAACAAGAAGATTTTGGGGATTTTATTATTAGAAAAGGTATTGTAAAAGAAATCATTAATCCTATTGTAGATTTTTGGAGTTAGTATGGAGAAATTATAATGTCTATATTTAATCATAAAGAATTTTTTTCATTAAATTCTGAAAAAAAAAATAAGATTCTATCTGAACTTAATTTATCAATATCAAATTACTCAACAGAAGAGAGAATTTCTTGGGCGTTAAAAAATTTACCTTGTACGCATATTATGTCATCTAGTTTTGGAATTCATTCAACGGTATTATTACATTTAGTAATTCAACAAAAACCAGATATTCCCATTATATTAATTGATACGGGTTATTTATTTCCTCAAACATATAACTTTATTGATAGATTAACTGACAAATTTCATTTGAATTTAAAGGTTTTTAGATCAAAAATCTCTCCTGCATGGCAAGAAGCACGATATGGAAAATTATGGGAAAAGGGAATAAAAGGTATTGATTTTTATAATAACATGAATAAAGTAGAACCAATGAATTTGGCTTTAAAACAATTATCAGCAAAAACATGGTTTGCTGGATTACGTTATGATCAGTCGAAAAGTAGGAGTTTACTACCATATCTTTCTATTAAAAAAACGACTATTTTTAAAATATTACCGATATTAGATTGGTCTAAAGATAAAATATATCATTATATAAGAAAAAATAAGTTAGATGTCCATCCTTTATTTAACGAAGGATATTTGTCTGTGGGAGATATACATACAAGTAAGAAACATATTCCTGGAATGTTAGAAGAAGAAACTCGTTTTTTTGGATTAAAACGAGAATGTGGTCTGCATGAAAATTAGATTTCTAATTTAAAATATAAAAAAATAATTATCATGTAATTATTATTGCTTATTTTATATAGAAGTATAAGGAAAAATATTTATTTTCTTTACTCGATAATTTACTATATCGCGAATTGGATCTTTATTTAAAATATATTCAAGATACGAACGATTAATATTTTGCACGAAAATTATTTCATCATAATTTTTTTCTTGTCCTATGATAATAAAAATTTTTTTATCAGAATAATATTTTAGCCATTCGATATGTTGTAATGAGACTATATTTTTTTTATCAATATACTTCTTGTATATTATATCTAATATATACATGTTTTTTCTTTTTTAATTATATTTTAAGATTTTATAATTTAATCTAAAATATTTATAAGTTATTCATAATTATATCACAAAAAATTTTTTAAATTTAAAATTTTTTTGATTTACTTAAAATAAGGTAACCGTGAATTATCTTCCTCTTTTTTTAGATTTAAAATCTAAAAATGTTTTAGTTGTTGGTGCTGGAGAAGTTGCATTTAATAAAATTACATTACTTCTTCGTGCTGAGGCTAAAATAAATATTATTGCTAAAGAATTATGCCAAGAAGTTGAATTGCTTGTAAGTCAAAAAAAAGTGAATTGGATATCTAAAGAATTTAATCCATCGTATTTACATAAAATATTTCTAGTAATTTCAGCTACAAATAATATAAAATTAAATAAACATATATTTGATATATGTAATAAACATTATTTATTAGTGAATACAGTGGATGATAAATTAAAATGTTCTTTTATTTTTCCTTCTATTATTGATCGTAATCCTATAATTGTAGCTATTTCTTCAGGAGGTACTGCTCCTGTTTTATTACGTTTTTTACGTGAAAAAATTGAGTCTATTTTACCGATGAGATTAGGTGATGTTGCTCAAATTGCCGGTGAATGGAGATCAGTAATTAAAAAGCATTTTTCTAATTTTTTACAAAGGAGACATTTTTGGGAAAGATTATTTAAAAGCATGTTCGTTGAACATATACTTAATGGGAAAAAAAAACAAGCTATTAGTGTTTTAAAAGAAAATATGAATTTTAATAATTCATCAAGAGGAGAAATTATTTTAGTAGGAGCTGGACCAGGTGATAGTGGTTTATTAACTTTACGAGGATTACAGATGCTTCAAGAAGCAGATGTAGTTTTGTATGATTATTTAATTTCTTCAGATGTTTTAGATTTAATTCGTCGTGATGCCAAGCGTATATGTGTTGGAAAACGTGCTGGTTTTAAAAATATTACTCAAAATAAAATCATTGAACTATTAATACGTTTGGCAAGACAAGGAAAAAAAGTAGTACGTTTAAAAGGTGGAGATCCTTTTATTTTTGGAAGAGGTGGTGAAGAAATAGAAGCAGCAAGAAAAGAAGGTATTAATTTTCAAGTAGTTCCAGGGATCACTTCTGCAATTGGTATTGCAGCTTATACTGGTATACCGTTAACGCATCGTAAATATGCACAAGGTGTGATATTTATTACGGGACATAAGTCTAAGAATGGTTTTTTAAACAATTGGTCAATCTTATCTGATTCTTCTTATACTTTAGTAATATATATGGGTACTTTACAAGCCGTGGATATTTCTAAAAAACTTATTGCATTGGGTCGTTCAAAATCAACACCAATAGCGATTGTTGGGCATGGAACTACTATCAATCAAAAAGTGATTATAAGTTCTTTAAACGACGTTGAAAAAATAATTAATTTTTCTATCACTCCTTCTCTATTAATTATTGGAGATGTTGTTCATTTACATAAAAAATTATCCTGGTTTCACAATGAAAATGCATTTAATAATACTCAGATGATATCTTCATATAAAAAATGAATTTGAGGGGAAATAATGTTTAAAAAAAATACTACTTATTTACGTCAATTAGAATCAGAAAGTATTTACATCTTTAGAGAAGTAATAGCCGATTTTCAGAATCCTGTCATGTTATATTCTATTGGAAAAGATTCTTCAGTAATGCTGCATCTGGCAAAAAAATCTTTTTATCCTGGAAGGATACCATTTCCTTTGCTGCATATAGACACTGGATGGAAATTTAAAGAAATGTATATTTTCCGGGATTATATTGCTAATACTTCCAAAGTAGAATTAATAGTTCATTCTAATTCAAAAGGAAAATTATTAGGCTTAAATCCTTTTCAAAGTGGAGGGAGTAAATATACTGATATTATGAAAACCGAAGGGTTAAAAGAAGCTATAAATAAGTATAATTTTGATGCTGCTTTTGGTGGAGCTAGAAGAGATGAAGAAAAGTCACGATCTAAAGAACGTATTTATTCTTTTCGTGATTCATTTCATCAATGGGATCCAAAAAAACAACGTCCTGAATTATGGTGGAATTATAATGGAGAAATTAATAAAGGAGAAAATATTCGTGTTTTTCCACTTTCTAATTGGACTGAGTTGGATGTATGGCAATATATTTTTTTAGAAAAAATTGAAATTGTTCCGCTTTATTTTGCTGCTATGCGTCCAGTATTAGAAAGAGATGGAGCCTTGATTGTAATTGATGATACACGTATTAACATTAATTCTAATGAAGTAATTAAAAAAAGAATGGTAAGATTTCGCACACTAGGTTGTTGGCCTTTAACTAGTGCAATAGAATCAGAGGCTAATAATCTTGAAGACATAATTAAAGAAACTGTAACAGTTACGACGAGTGAAAGAACTGGAAGAGCCATTGATCATGATCAAAAAAGTTCAATGGAATTAAAGAAAAGACAAGGTTATTTTTAATACAAAGGAGACATTCAAAAGATGAATATTAATATCAAAGATAATTTTCATAAATGGTTTGATTTCAATCAAAAAAAAACTTTGTTAAAATTTTTAACATGCGGAAGTGTAGACGACGGTAAGAGTACATTAATTGGTCGTTTATTGCATGATACTAAACAAATTTATGACGATCAATTATCTTCTCTTCAGACTGATAGCAAACGTCATGGAACACAAGGATCTAAAATAGATCTTGCACTTATAGTAGACGGATTACAATCTGAACGTGAACAAGGGATTACAATTGATGTCGCTTATCGTTATTTTTCTACTAATAGAAGAAAATTTATTATTGCAGACACACCTGGTCATGAACAATATACTCGAAACATGGTAACAGGAGCTTCAACATGTGATTTGTCTATTCTATTAGTTGATGCCAGAAAAGGATTGTCTGAACAAACTTATCGACATAGTTTTATTTCTACTCTACTAGGAATTAAATACTTAATTGTTGCTATTAACAAAATGGATTTAGTTGATTATAAAGAAGAAATCTTTATCAAGATAAAAAAAAATTTTTTGGCATTCTCTAAAAAACTTCCTAAGAATATAAATGTTTTTTTCATCCCCGTATCCGCTTTGGTTGGTGAGAATATTGTTTTTAAAAATAATCTTATGCCTTGGTATAACGGTTCAACATTATTGAATATTTTAGAAACAATCACAATTGAAAACAGTACTCATTTAAAAGAAATAAGATTTCCAATACAGTATGTTAATCGTCCTAATTCTAATTTTCGTGGGTATTCTGGAATGTTAGTCTCTGGTACGATATATGTTGGACAGCCTATCAAAATATTACCTGCTTGTATCAATTCTCATGTTTCTCGAATTGTAACTTTTGATGGAGATTTAATAAAAGCTGAAATTGGTCAAGCAATTACCATTGTTTTAAGAGACGAAATAGATATTAATCGAGGAGATTTTTTTGTAAATGTTGATTCTTTTTTAAAGCCTTCTCAAGAAGCTATTATTGATGTTGTTTGGATGACAAATAATGTCTTATTGATAGGACAATCATATAATGTTAAGTTATCTGGTAAAAAAATACGTGTTTATATAAAAGAAATCTTATTTAAAATAGACATTAATACTTTAGTACAAGAAAAAAGTGATTCTCTTAATTTAAATGGTATTGGTCGAATTAAAGTGACATTTAGTGAACCTGTTATTTTTGATACTTATAATGATAATAGAATGACGGGTAGTATGATTTTTATTGATCTTATAACAAATATTACAGTTGGTGCAGGAATGATTAAATATAGTTTAAACAACGAAAATCAGATATTATCTAATAACAAAACAGATTTTGAATCAGATTTTCATTCTTTAATTTCTAAATATTTTCCACATTGGAATATACCAAAATTAGCAATAAAAAAGGTTTCTGGTCAACATGAATAATAATTGTCAAAAAAATATTTTCTGGCAGAAATATTCTATTACACGTACGAAACGTGAGCAAAAGAATGGTCATAAATCAATTGTATTATGGTTTACTGGATTGTCAGGTTCGGGAAAATCAACTATTGCTAATTTTTTAGAAGAAATATTATTTAAAAATGGTATTAGTACTTATTTGTTAGATGGAGATAACATTAGATCTGGTTTATGTTCTGATTTAGGTTTTAATATTATTGATAGAGAAGAAAATATTAGACGTATTGGAGAAGTAGTTAAATTATTTTTAGATTCTGGTATGATAATATTAGTATCAGTTATTTCTCCTTATAGATCTCAAAGAGAAATGATTTGTAAAATGTTAGGAAAAGAAAATATATTAGAAATATTTATTGATACACCACTCAGTATTTGTGAAATGCGTGATCCTAAAAAATTATATAAAAAAGCTCGTCTTGGAAAAATATCAAATTTTACTGGTATTCAATCTATATATGAAATCCCAGAAAAACCTGATATTATTTTAGACGGTACAGATTTTTTAGAAAAAAATTCGGAAAAGTTAATTAGCATGCTATATGATTATAATATTATATCTTTTATTGATCAAAATGTTAAATAAAAAATATTTATCTAGAATTACATTAATTAGTTAGAGTAAATATGAGATTATTAAAAATATTTTTGTTATCTTTGTTAATTTGGTTACAATATTCTCTTTGGTTAGGAAGAAATGGTATTGTTGATTACATGAAAATACATAAAAAAGTTATAATAGAAAAAAAAAATAATGCTAATCTTGATATCCGTAATAATCAAATTATATTAGACATTAAAAATTTAAACAATCATATTAAAAATTAAAAAAACAGATAAGTAATACAAATTACTTTAAATAAAAAATTTTTTAATATTATTTTGGATATAAAATGATCTTGGTTAATGTATTTCAACCAAAAATTATAGCTATTGTACCTGCTGCAGGAATAGGTAGTAGAATGGAGTCAAATTTACCAAAACAATATATAAAAATTAAAGATCGTACTATTCTTGAGCATACTTTAGCAACACTATTATTGCATCCTAATATAATTCGTATAATTGTAAGTTTGCATCATAAGGATGATTATTTTCATCAATTATCTATATCATCGCATATTCGTATTATTTCTGTTATAGGTGGAAAAAAAAGAATAAATTCAGTTTTATCAGGTTTAATAGTAGCAACAGATGCTGATTGGGTCATAGTTCATGATGCCGTTCGTCCTTGCTTAAGTTATCAAGATTTAGCAAGACTAATATCTATTATTAAAAAAAATCCAGTAGGTGCTCTTTTAGCAAGACCTGTATCTGATACCATTAAATATAGTAGTTTTGATCAAAAAAAAGTACTTTATAGTGTATATAGAAAAAATTTATGGCATGCCCTAACCCCGCAATTATTTCGAATAAATTTACTACGATATTGTTTAAAAAAAATTGTTAACGATAAAGTTAGTATAACAGATGAGGCATCAGCACTAGAATATTGTGGGTATAATCCATTATTAATTACAGGAAGCTGTAAAAATATTAAAATTACTTGGCCTGAAGATCTTCTTCTTGCAAAATTTTATTTGAAAGATTATTCATAACTGAATAAAAGGAATATATTCGTGAGAATTGGATATGGTTTTGATCTTCATGCTTTTGGAAGTATAAAACCATTAATTATTGGTGGTGTTTTAATTCCTTATAAAAAAGGTTTAATTGCTCATTCTAACGGTGATTTATTAATTCATGCCGTAATAGATGCCTTATTAGGCGCTACTGCTATGGGTGACATTGGTAGTTTCTTCCCAAGTGATAATAATATGTATAAAAATATTGATAGTAGAATTTTACTGAAAAAAATTTGGAAAAAAATTGAATTAATAGATTATGTTATTTCTAATATCGATATTACTATTATTACAGAATATCCACAAATGTCACCCTATATTTTTTTTATGAGATCAAACTTATCATCAGATCTTAATACTAAAATAGATAATATTAGCATCAAAGCTACAAGTTCTAAATCAATAGGATGTATTGGAAGACAAGAAGGTATTGCTTGTCAAGCTGTTGTCATGCTTATAAAAAAAATATAAAGTAAATTTATTCAGTATAAAATTCAATGGAAAAAATAAATGCAATTAAAAAATTTTTTAGGAAAATTATTTTTTTTGAAATTTTTATTGTTTTTTTTTGATAGTTTTTCATTCAGCTTATCTACAGCCAATCAAAATAATTTAAATGTTTTTTCTGATAAAAAAAATATTCAAAATTTTATTTTTTCGAAAAAGAATGAGTGTTTTTCATTTAAAAAAAAAATTTTATTTAAACAAGAAACAATAGTTATTGAGAATGATAACTTCATTGGTTTTCTTAAAGAAGATAGATTTCAAATGTTTTATATTGTAAAACTAAAAGATACTTTATACTCTATTGGTAAAAAATCTGGTCATAATTATCATGAATTAGCTAAATTCAATTTTATCAAAAAACCTGATAAAATAATTATAGGTCAAAAAATTTGGATAGGAGACATTTTAATTAATAAAAACATAGATTATTGTTCTATCATTAATTCAGACAACACTACTAGTAAAAAATATAATTCTTGTAACTTGATTTTTGAAAATTCATGGAGGAAATCGAATTTTTTAAATAAAAATACAAAACCGACTAAAATATGTTTTTCTTGCAATCTGGGATTAAAAAAAAATTATGATATTTTGAAGTTAAAATCTTTTACTTTTACTGAGCATTGGTTTTGGCCTATTAAAAGCGCGCATATTCAATATTTTCATGAATCTAGATTAGAAGGAAATAAAAATATAGAAATCTTCGGTTGTAAAGGACAACCCGTTTTTGCTGCAGAAGCAGGAGAAGTTGTATATATTACAGATTTATTTGAAAAATATGGTCGATTAGTTATCATTAAACATGATGCAAACTACTTTAGTGTTTATGCTTTTAATAATTCAGTACTAGTAAAACAAAAAGAAAAAGTATATCCCCAACAGCAAATTGCTACAATGGGATTATCACCTGAAACAAATACACCAAGACTTTATTTTGATATACGCTATAAAGGAGAATCTATCAATCCATTAAAAGTCTTACCTAATATTAATAAATAAAAATAATTTATTAATTTTTTATAACTAATATCAATGTTTTTAAAAAAATATGAAAACTATTATATTTAAAGATTTTTATTTTGAAGCTGCACATTATTTACCATATGTTTCTAAAGAACATAAATGTAGACGATTACATGGTCATTCTTTTTTAGTGCGATTAGAAATAGAAGATCAAATTGAAGAAAAAACTGGATGGATAATAGATTATGCTGATCTTAAATTAATATTTAAACCTATTTATGATCGTTTAGATCATCATTTTTTGAATGAAATACCTGGTTTAGAGAATCCGACAAGTGAAAATTTAGCTCGATGGATTTGGACTCAATTAAAACCTAATTTATCTATATTAAGTGCTGTAGTAATTCAAGAAACTTGTACGTCTGGTTGTATCTATAAAGGTGAGAAAAATAACAAAAGAAATTTATAGCATAAATATAATATTCTATTCATTGTATTAAAAGATATTTATGAAGTTGTATCGAAAGACGCCAATTGTTAATTGTACATTTTTTTATACAAATATCTAAAGCTTCTTTATTTTGACTAATAGGTTGTAACGAAATGTGATGTTTTTTTGTATTTTTTAGCACGAGTAAAATTTTATCTAAATACAATAAATCTTCTTTTTTCAAAACAGGATATTTAATTTCATTCGAACGTAATATTGCTGCACGCAATGTGTTTTGATTTTTTTTAGGGGAGACGGTAACCCAGGTATTTAAAGAACATTGAACTAATTGTGTCCCACTAGTTTCTATTTGACATTTATATCCTTGTTTTTCTAATTCTTCTGTAAGGTACGATAAATCATATATACATGGTTCTCCTCCGGTGATGACTACATGTTTAGCAGTCCATTTTTTTTGTTTAATATAAAAGAGTATTTTTTTAACATTAGCAGAACTCCATTTTGAACTTGGTGTATTTTTTTTTATTAATTCATCATAAGAAATTTCATTTCTATCTAAACATGTCCAGGTATATTTAGTATCGCACCACTTACAGTGAATCGGACAGCCTTGTAATCGAATAAAAATTGATGGAGTACCAGTATAATAGCCTTCTCCTTGTATTGTTTGAAACATTTCATTGATTGGATAATACATAATTTTCCTTGTTAATTAATTATAAAATTTTCTGTAAACAAGAAGCAGGCATATTTTTTAAAATACCTGATTCTTTTAAAAAGCTATGAGTTATTTTTTATAAATTTACACCGCTGATTTGACCTCTTTTAAACCGTGAAAAGGTGCATTGTTTTTACCTAAAAGTTCTTCAATCCTAATTAATTGATTGTATTTTGCAGTTCTATCAGAACGGCTCATAGAACCAGTTTTAATTTGTCCCGAAGAAGTACCTACAGATAAGTCTGCTATAGAAGCATCTTCTGTTTCACCTGAACGATGAGAAATAATGACACTATAATTAGCTTTTTTTGCCATTTGTATTGTTTCAATAGTTTCGCTTAATGTTCCAATTTGATTTAATTTAATTAATATAGAATTTGCAATGCCTTTTTTAATTCCTTTTTTTAAAATATTTTTATTAGTAACGAATAAATCATCGCCTACTAATTGCATTTTATGACCTAGTACGTCTGTTTGATATAAAAATCCTTCCCAATCAGATTCATCTTGTCCATCTTCAATTGATACTATAGGATATTTGTTAGATAGTGATTCCAAATAATGAGTAAATTCTTTTGAAGAAAAATTAGTTTTTTCTCCTTTTAATTCATATCTTTTTTGATTTTTTTCATACAATTCTGAAGCTGCACAATCAATTGCTAATCGTATATCTTTTCCTAATGTATATCTAGTTTTAGATATAGCGTCTTGAATAAGATTTAAAGCTTCTTCATTAGATTTTAAATTAGGTGCATATCCTCCTTCGTCTCCTACTGTTGTACTCATTCCTTTACTTTTTAATAATTCACCTAGTGCATGAAATACTTCACATCCTATTTGTATAGATTCTTTCATTGTTTTTGCGCTAATTGGTTGAATCATAAATTCTTGAATATCAATATTATTATTAGCATGTTTACCACCATTGATAATATTAATCATTGGAAGTGGCATGGAGAACATACCTGGCGTATTATTAATTTCTGCAATGTGTTGATATAAAGGCATTCTTTTAGATGCAGCAGCTGCTTTTGCAACAGCTAAAGATACAGATAAAATTGCATTTGCACCTAGTTTAGATTTATTACATGTTCCATCTAAATCGATCATAATATGATCAATATCACTTTGATATTGGGCGTTTTTATTTTTTAAAGCATTTGATATTGTTTTATTTATTAACGAAACTGCTTTTTTTACTCCTTTTCCCATAAATCTATCTTGGTTTCCATCTCTTAATTCTAGAGCTTCTAAAGAGCCTGTAGAAGCCCCAGAAGGAGAAGAAGCTAATCCAACAAAACCTCCTTCTAAATGAACTTCAGATTCTACAGTAGGGTTTCCTCGGGAATCTATTATTTCACGAGCTATTACTTTGATAATTTTAGACATTTTTAGCCTTAATATGTTTTTAAAATATTTTTTGTGTATAATTTTTTTGTGTGACTTTTTTTATGTTTTCCTGCTGATTTTATAAAATCGATAAACAAAGGATGTCCGTCACGAGGTGTAGAAGTAAATTCAGGATGAAATTGACAGGCTACAAACCATGGGTGATGAGATATTTCTATAATTTCTACTATATTATTATATTGCGAACGTCCCGTCACTTTTAATCCTTTTAATTCTATTTCTTTTAGTAAAAAATTATTTACTTCATATCGATGTCTATGTCTTTCAATAATAATTTCTTTATTATACACTTTTCTAGATAAACTATTTGTACTTAATTTGCAAGGTTGACTACCCAATCTCATAGTACCACCTAAATTAATATTTTTTTCTTTTATATCATTATTTTGATAAAGATCGTTATTCGAATCTTGTATTAAATCAATAACAGGATATTTACATGTAGGATCAAATTCAGTGGAGTTTGCTTCTTTTATTCCAACGACATTTTGCGCAAATTCTATAATTGCGATTTGCATTCCTAAACAAATACCAAAATATGGAATATTATTTTCTCGTGCATATTGTATAGATAATAATTTCCCTATAATACCCCGATCACCAAAACCACCAGGTATTAAAATACCATTAAGGTTTTGTAACAATTCAAAATTATTATTTTCAATCTCTTGAGAATTAATTAATTTTATATTTACTTTAATTTTATTTTTTAAACCTGCATGTTTAAGAGCTTCTATGACTGATTTATATGCATCAGGTAATTTGACATATTTCCCAATAATACCAATAATAATAGTTTCATTAGAGTTTTTTTCCGCATGAATGACTGCTTCCCATTCTTGTAAATTAGCTTCAGGAACATTTAATGTGAAATATTCACAGATATATTCGTCTAATTTCTGATTTTTTAACAATTGTGGAATTTTATAAATAGAGTCAACATCTTTTAGAGAAATTACAGCATTAACTGGTACATTACAAAATAATGCAATTTTCTTTCTTTCATTCAAAGGTATGCTTTTTTCAGATCGACAGATTAAAATATCTGGTTGTATTCCTATTGAAAGTAATTGCTTAACTGAATGTTGAGTAGGTTTTGTTTTTATTTCACCTGCGGTTGAAATGTATGGTACTAGTGTTAAATGTATATATATAACATTTTTACGACCAATGTCTACTGCCATTTGGCGAATGGCTTCTAAAAATGGTAACGACTCGATATCTCCAACGGTACCACCTATCTCTACAAGAATAATATTACTATTTTTGGAGCATAAAATTATTCTCTCTTTAATAGCATTAGTAATATGAGGTATAACTTGAATAGTTGCACCTAAATAATCGCCTCTTCTCTCTTTTTTTAAAACTTGAGAATAAATACTACCTGTAGTGAAATTATTTAAATGTGTCATTTTTGTATGAATGAAACGTTCATAATGACCTAAATCTAAATCTGTTTCAGAACCATCTTCAGTAACAAATACTTCTCCATGTTGAATAGGACTTATTGTACCTGGATCTACGTTAATATATGGATCTAGTTTTATGATTGTTATTTTTAAATCCCGAGCTTTAAGTATTGCTCCTAATGAAGCAGCTGCAATACCTTTGCCTAAGGATGAAACGACTCCACCAGTAATAAAAATATAATTTTTAGTCATGCTAAATATAAAATATTAGTTAAAATGAATAAGTGTTTAATTGAAAAATAAATTTATTTTTTCTCTTAATGGTATTTTACTTTTTAAATATATTGTAAGATTATATACTGATACTAATTATTAGTAATGTTTTTTTATTTGAATTTATTTTTTAAATTCCATGGATCACGTAAACTAACAGTTCGATTGAATATTAAGTTTTCTTTTTTAGAATCTAGATAATCTATACAAAAATAACCGATTCTTTCAAATTGAAAAAATGATATTTTATTATCTTTTTCTATATTTTTTTGTATATTTATCCCTATTTGTTTTTCAATAAAACCTTGTTTTTTTATAAGTGATTCTGAATTGATATAAGATAAAAAATCTTTTTTTTCTTCCGGATTTTTTATGTTGAATAACTGATCATATAATCTAAATTCTGCTGGAAGTGTATTTTGTACTGAAATCCAGTGTATTACTGCAGGATTTTTTTTATTTTTAGGCTTTTTTCCTAAAGTATTTAAATCACAATAACATATTATACTAATAATATTATTATATTCATCTTTTTCTATTTTTTCTGCTTTTATTATGTATGCATATCTTAGACGTACTTCTTCTCCAAGTTTTAATCTTTTGTATTTTTGATCATATTTTTCTTTAAAATCTGAACGTTCAATATATATAATTTTGGTAAAAATAATTTTATGAGTACCTAATTCTGGATTATTAGGATGGTTTGGAACTATAAATATTTCTTTATGATTTTTTTCTAAATTATATAAAATGATTTTAATAGGTTCTAATACCGCCATAGTACGTACGGCAGTTTGGTTTAATTCTTTTCGAATACAATGTTCTAGCATAGAAAATTCTATTAAATTGTTTTGTTTGGTAATACCTATTTTTTGACAAAATTCTTTAATTGAAGATGGTGTGTATCCTTTTCTTTTTAAACCAGAAAGGGTTGGTATACGAGGATCATTCCATCCTTGTATAATTTTTTTTTCAATTAATACTTTTAGTTTTCTTTTAGATAATATTGCAAATTCTAAATTTAATCTAGAAAATTCATATTGCTTGGGATGATTTTTAACACTAGTATTTTGTAATATCCAGTTATATAAACACTTATTATCTTGAAATTCTAATGTGCACAATGAATGAGTAATACCTTCAATTGAATCAGAAAGACAATGCGCAAAATCATACATAGGATATATGCACCATTTTTTTCTAGTTTGATGATGTTCAGTAAAAATAATTCTATATAAAACAGGATCACGCATAATTATAAAAGAAGAATTCATATCTATTTTAGCACGCAAACACGCTTCTCCTTCAGAAAACTCTCCTTTTTTCATTTTTTTAAATAGTTCCATATTTTCTTCAATAGTTCTATTTCTATATGGGCTATTTTTCCCTGGAGTATTTAAAGTTCCTCTATATTCACGTATTTGCTCTTTTGTTGATTGATCTACATAGGCAAGACCTTTTTTAATTAACTCTTTTGCATATTCATATAGTTTGGGGAAATATTCAGAAGTATAATGAATATTACCATTCCATTGATAGCCTAACCAATTAATATCATCCTCAATGGCTTGAATATATTTAATATTTTCTTTTAGTGGATTGGTATCATCAAATCTGAGATTACATCGTCCATTATATATTTTTGCAAGTTCAAAATTTAAACATATAGATTTAGCATGACCGATGTGAAGATATCCATTAGGTTCGGGTGGAAAACGAGTATAAAAAGATAATTTTTTATTTTTTTTAAAATCTTTATTAATAATTTGACAAATAAAATTATTATTATTTTTTATTGTATTATTCATTATATTCCTATATTTTATTTTTTAGCTATTTTCAATCAAAATAATTGTATTGATTATTTAATTCATATATTATATATTATGTTTTTAATAGGCTACGTAGCTCAGTCGGTTAGAGCACAGCACTCATAACGCTGGGGTCATGGGTTCGATTCCCGTCGTAGCTACCATTTTAGCGGGAGTGGCGAAATTGGTAGACGCACCAGATTTAGGTTCTGGCGCCGAAAGGTATGCGAGTTCAAATCTCGCCTCCCGTATTATACACGAAACACTTTTTACTAGAATATAATTATGGGGTATAGCCAAGTGGTTAAGGCACCGGTTTTTGATACCGGCATCCCTGGTTCGAATCCAGGTACCCCAGCCACTCTTAAAGACTATCTTTTACTTTTTAACTTCTCGATATAAATAATATTTCAATAAAGAATGCAAACTTATTATGTGAAACTATTAATTTCATATTATATTTTAATTGAATCTGATCAAAAATCTATTCTTTTTTTTATTTTAGAATTTTTATTTAAAATAAAATAGGTTTTTTTATATTATGAATTTAAATAAATTTAAAAAACAAGCAGCATGGGCTGCACTAGATTATATTTATCCTGGTACTATTATTGGAGTAGGAACAGGTACTACTATTTGTTACTTTATTGAAGCGTTAAGTACAAAAAAAGATTTAATATACGGGGCAGTATCTAGTTCTAATTCTTCTACTCTATTATTACAAAAACAAGGAATAGAAGTATTTAATTTAAAAAATTTTAGTTCGCTAACTATTTATATTGATAGTGCAGATGAAATCAATAATCATATGCAAATGATAAAAGGCGGAGGGGCCGCTTTAACAAGAGAAAAAATTATTGCTGCAATGGCAAAGCAATTTATTTGTATTGTAGATAAATCCAAAATAGTAAATGTTTTAGGAAATTTTCCGCTGCCAATTGAAATTATTCCCATGGCTCTTTCTTATGTTTCAAAAGAAATAATAAAAATGGGAGGTAATCCAAAATATCGAAAAAATGTTATTACAGATAATGGTAATATCATTATAGACGTATATGATATGTTTATCACAGATCCTTTATCAATGGAAAAAAAAATTAATTCATTACCGGGAGTTGTTACAGTAGGTTTATTTGCTTCTAGAAGTGCTGATATTGTTTTAATTGGTACACAGCAAGGAATAAAAACTATTAAAAAACAATAACATATAATTTATGCTTAAAAAAACCCTTAAAAAAAGAGAGAATATTCGTAGAGATATGCGTATTTTACGTAAATCCTTAACTACTTTACAAAGATATAATGAATCTATAAAAATTTTCATAACGTCTTGTAATTTTAGTTTGTTTTATAATTCTACAAAAATAGCTCTTTTTTTGCCATTTGATGGAGAAATTAATACCTATCCTTTAATTTTAAATTTATGGAAAAATAAAAAAAAAGTTTTTCTTCCTGTAATACATTCTTTCAATAAAAAAAAAATGTTATTTGTTCGTTTTTTTTCCAATTCCATCTTATATAGAAATAAATATAAAATATTAGAACCATTTTTTAAATCTAAAGATATTATTCCAATATGTGATTTAGATGTAATAATAGTACCATTAGTTGCTTTTGATAAAACCGGTTCTAGATTAGGAATGGGCGGGGGTTTTTATGATTCTTTTTTAGCAAACTGGCAAACAAAAAATTTTATCCCCATGGGTTTTGCTTATAATTTTCAATTAGTTGATAATTTACCTAAACAGTATTGGGATGTGTCTTTACCTATTGTTTTAACGCCAAACAAAATATGGATTTTTTAAAAAAAGACTAATAAAATATTAAAGATATGTATTATTTTAATAAATCACCGAATTTCATTTGCAATGCACTAATTACTGCAACAGAAGCCGTTTCTGTTCTTAAAATTCTAGGTCCGAATTTAATAGCAATAAATTCATATTGAATAATTTTTTGAATTTCTTTTTCTGAAAAACCTCCTTCAGATCCAATTAGTATTTGAATACGCTGTATAGATTTTGGTAATTCATTTAATGTTAATATTGATTTTGGATCTAAGATAATTCTAATATCATTTTTGTTTTTTTTTTGACACCATGAAAAAACATCTTGAGGGTTTTTGATTTTAGGGAGAATATTGCGATTGCATTGTTGACATGCAGAAAGAGCTATTTTTTCCCAACGCTTTATCTTATTAAAAAAGTTTATATTTTTTTTTTTAATATTACAATTTTCAGAAAACAACGGAGTAATAATATTTACGCCCATTTCAACTGATTTTTGAATGGTAAAGTCCATTTTATCATTTTTAGAGATAACTTGTCCTAAATGAATATGAAGAGGAGATTCGACGTTTTTAAATTCACAATGGAATATTTTAAGTTTAATTTTTTCTTTAGAAATAAATATAATCTCAGCAAGAAAAATATAGTTAGTATTGTTAAATATTTCTAATATATCTTGTACTTTCATTCTTAAAACTTTTCTAATATAATGCGTATTATCTTTTGATAAACAAAAAACTTTATTAACAACAAAGTTATCTTTAATATAAATACGTCTGATATTTTTTTTCATATTTTTATTTTTTGTTGCACTTTTTATAAACGTAATTATTATGATGACCTTGTACATTAAATATCAATTTTTCTCTTTCACATTCCCAGTTAGTGACAGGAAAAATTTTATCCCATATTTTAAATAATGTATTTTGTTCTCTAGATAAAACAATATGATATTTTTCACTCATATAAAAATAAGTTCTAGCTATGGCACCTCGAGCTCTTTCAGGTGGCTCTACTAGTTTTTTCTTAAAATCTATTTTCATATTACATTGTCCGTATGATGAAACCTTATTATTTAATTGACTATACATAAAATTAGAACGGTCTCCATTTATTTCTCCAATAGCAGGTTGTAAATTGTGAAGATCAGATTCAATATTTTTATATATACGATCTTTAACACATTTTTTACGCCCTCCTTTTTTCCAACATTTTTTTTGATGACCAAACTGCCATGCTGGTACTACATGTTCCCATTCAATTCTTGTAGCACGATTTTTATCTTTTCTAATTTTATACCCACATGAAAATAAATTAGGGATTCCTTTTTTTTGCTTCCAAATAATTTTACATCCACAATAAAATGAACCAGGAGCATTTTTGTGAATTTTAATTGCTACGAGTTTTGCTTGATAGAAATTGTGTATAGTATTTTTTCGGAAATTATTTTTTTTATTTGAGGATAAAAAAAAAATATACTAATTATAACAATAAATATTATTTTTATCATTTTTATTTTATCTATTTTAAAATACAAGTTTTTCTATGATATATTTTTGTTTTTTAACATAAAAATATATCTTTTTTCTTAATATTAAAAATATACTATATTTTATATATTCACAATAAATATTAAATTATAATTTTTTATATATTACAGATATAAAGATAATTTTTTTTAAATAAGGCAGATAAAACATGACTGAATATCTTTTTACATCTGAATCAGTTTCAGAAGGTCATCCAGATAAAATTGCTGATCAAATTTCTGATGCTCTACTTGATGAGATATTAAAACAAGATCTTAAAGCACGTGTTGCTTGTGAAACTTATGTTAAAACAGGCATGGTTTTGATTGGTGGAGAAATCACAACAACTGCATGGGTCGATGTTGAGGAAATTACTCGTAATACTATCAATAATATAGGTTATATTGATTCAGATGCAGGATTTGATGCTAATTCATGTGCAGTATTAAGTGCAATTGGAAAGCAATCATTAGATATTAATCAAGGTGTAGATCGGATCAACCCTCTAGAACAAGGAGCTGGAGATCAAGGAATAATATTTGGTTACGCTACTAATGAAACTAAAGTATTAATGCCAGCACCTATTACTTATGCTCATCTTTTGATGAAAAAACAATCTGAATTAAGAAAGAAAAATATTTTACCTTGGCTTAGACCTGATGCTAAAAGTCAGGTCACATTTAAATATAGAAACGGAAATATAATAGAAATAGATACTGTAGTTTTTTCCACACAGCATCGAGAAAATATTACTCAAAATATTTTAAAAGAAGCAATTATGGAAGAAATTATCAAACCAGTACTACCAAGTAAATGGTTAACAAAAAATACAAAATTTTTTATTAATCCTACAGGTAGATTTGTTATAGGGGGTCCTATGGGGGATTGCGGTTTAACAGGGCGGAAAATTATTGTTGATACTTACGGTGGTATGTCTAGACATGGAGGTGGTGCTTTTTCAGGAAAAGATCCTTCAAAAGTAGACCGTTCTGCAGCATATGCAGCTAGATATGTAGCTAAAAATATTGTTGCTGCTGGTTTGGCTGATCGTTGTGAAATTCAACTGTCTTATGCGATCGGAATTGCAGAACCAACTTCTATCATGATCGATACTTTTAGAACTGGAAGAATAAGTAATAGCGCTCTGATTAGTTTAGTTCGTAATATTTTTGATTTGCGTCCATATGGATTGATTAATATGCTAAATCTACTTCAACCTATTTATCTTAAAACAGCTGCTTATGGACATTTTGGTAGAGAAGAATTTCCATGGGAACAAGTGGATAAAATAGACGAATTATCTCAATAAAAATATTCTAATAGTTTGAGATTTTAAAGACTATATGCTGTAAGAAAATATTTTAAAATAGATAAGTGTTTTTGAATATGAATAAATATATTGATTGTGTATCTGTCCCATGTTTACTAGCATGGGAGAATTTTTACTTTTTTATATATTGTTCAAAAGATAGCATATCCGATTCTTCTATTTTCTTTGTTTTTTGATGAGAGCGAATAGTTTCTTTTTCTAAAATATTTTGATTTATATTTAAATAATTTTTATCAATAAATTTTTTATGATATTTATTAGCTAAATATAATCCCGTTTTTTTGATACCTGATCTAATTAAAAATTTTAAGAATTGAGCAGAATAAGTTAGATCTGGATCTTGAAAAAATAATTTCATTTCATGGCATGTTTTTTGATATAAAACATTATCTTCGTTATAATCAAGTATTGAAGCAATTTGATCTAAATCTTTAAATATTATTTTGCTTACTTCTATTAATGTTTTTTTCTCATATTTATTATTAATATAAATTTCTTGATTAGGTTTTCTTCCTTCAAAAATTATTGTTTCCCAATTTTTATTTGTTAATGAAAAATCCATTGTATCAATTTGAGGCAAGTCAATTAGAGCACACCAAATCAAGAATAGATCTAAAAAAAGTATTTGTTTTTTGCTTATACCTATAGGTGAAAATGGATTAATATCTAAAGAACGTATTTCTACATATTCAATTCCTCTATTTTTTAGAGCTTCTATTAGTGATTCGCCATTATTCGTTTTTCTTTTAGGCCTGATTTGTATATAAAGTTCATTTTCCATTTGTAGAATATTGGTATTTAATTGTTTAAAATTACCATTTATATCTTTTAATCCTATATTAATAAATTGTTTTGATGGTGTTTCTATAGCTTTTTTTAATGATTTAATATATGAGTTTAAATCATTAAACATAATATTTAAATCTATACTATTAACATTAGTATATCCAATATCGCTGAGTCTTAATGAAGTAGACCATGGCAAATACAATATATTTTCTTTGTTTTTTTTGAATAGATATTTTGTTTTTTTATTTTTTAAAAAAGATGGGGATATTGCTGGAGAAGCTCCAAATAAGTACGGAATGATCCAACCGAATCGATAATAATTTCTCATTAAATTTAAATAGCATGCTGAAACATAGTCAGTATTATTCTTTTTATTTGTTGTTTTCTTCCAATGATCCCAAAAAATTACGGGTAATGAAAAATTGTAATGTACACCTGAAATAGTATTTGGAAGATCACCATAGCGATTTTTTAGACCTATTCGATAAATGGTTTTCATTTTTCCAAGATTAGAATTACCGTATTGAGCAATTGGAATATTTGTTTTACTTTCATAAAAGTAAGGTATACTGAAGGGCCACATGAGTTCATTTTTTGTCTTTAAAGCTGTAAAACAGTGGAGATCTTTTAAAAAAGATAATAGATAATCTATATTATTACTAGTAGGTGTAATAAATTCTAACAAATTTTCAGAAAAATCTGTAGTGATCCATCTGTGTGTTAAAGGTGAACCGATTAAGTATGGGTGCATTTTTTTAGAAAAACTTCCATTTTTTTCAATTCTTAAGGTTTCACGTTCAATTCCTCGAAAAATACTTTTTAAAATTTTTGGGTTTGCTTTTAAAAAAGCAATTTTTTTCGAGATATCTTGTATCAATTTTTTCTCCTGATTTAAAATATTTAATTATCTTTTATGAATTTTGAACATATTACATATTTTAATTTTTTATGTATTTTTAATTCAGAGATGTATTGATTATTAATGATTTATTTTGCATCCGGAAGGATTCGAACCTCCGACCGCTCGGTTCGTAGCCGAGTACTCTATCCAACTGAGCTACGGATGCAATATTGAAAATTAATTGGTGGCGGTGAGAGAGGGATTCGAACCCTCGATGCAGATAATTTCTACATACTCCCTTAGCAGGGGAGCGCCTTAATCCTCTCGGCCATCTCACCTAACTATAATTTTTTTAGTTTTTTCTATTTTTATTTTACTTTTTTTTTTATATAAGTCAAATACATTTTATACATATTCGTAGGTTTATTGTTTTAATTTTATAGTAAATATTAAATATAAAAAACTGCATCTTACTCAAGATTAGTAAGACGCAGTATTGTTCAGCAACTTTTTTTTTGTTTTTTTTCAGCTTGAATACGTTGATATATTTCTTCACGATGTACCGAAACTTCTTTAGGGGCATTTACACCAATACGAACTTGGTTACCTTTAACTCCTAGTACTGTTACAGTTATCTCGTCGCCAATTATTAACGTTTCGCCAACTCGACGAGTTAGAATAAGCATTCTGTGCTCCTTGAAATATTACAAGAGTTTGATCTCTCTAGTTCCTAGTGTTATCAATCATACAGGGTTAAACGTAGACCATAAAATTTTTTAATAATATATTATTATATTTTTAAAAATATATGCTGATTATAAATCATCTACTTTGAAGAATTTCGTAAAATAATAAATTTTACTATTTAATACATATATATTAAGAATATTTATTATTTTTCTTGTTTTCTAACTGTATATTAATCCATGATTTAATATTATTTAAAATTATAGGCAATTTTTTTGTATAAATTCCTCCTCCTTCAGCCATTTCTCTTTTTCCTCCTCCTTTTCCATTTGTTTCATTCATAATGATATCTATAATTTGTGTTGCTTTGATACAATTAGTTAATTTTTTTGCAATTCTAATTACAACAGTAAAACGTTGATTAACAATATTAATTAATATAACAATTGCATGATTTAGTTCATCTATTAGTTTGTCCGCAATTGTTCTTAATAATTTATGTTCATAATTATAAAATATATGTGTCAAAAATTTTATTTCTTTTATTTTTTCAATATTTTTTAATAATTTTTTTATATAATATATATATTCTTGTTGTTGTAATTCAGTTATTTTTTTTTCTAAAATTTTTATTTTTTTTGTAAGTTTATGTATTTTTTCTTTAATATTAGAATGATTACAATCTAATATAAAAGATATATCTTGTATATTGTTATCTTGCATATGCAAATAATCTATAGCTTTTTTACCAGTAACAGCTTCAATTCTTTTGATTCCTGATGCTATATTTGATTGAGAAATGATTTTAAAAAGTCCAATATCTCCAGTTTTCTTAGTATGTGTTCCACCACAAAGTTCTATTGAAAAATCATTTATACATACAACTCGAACAATAGAATTATATTGATTATTAAATAAAGCCATTGCTTTTTTTGCTTTAGCCTCTTCTAAAGTTAATTCTTGAATTTTAATAGTAATATTATTGCGAATTTGGATATTAACAATATGTTCAATCCGTTGTATTTGAGACATCGTTATGGGTGTAGAATAAGAGAAATCAAATCTTAAATGTGAATTAGTTACTAAAGATCCTTTTTGATAGACATTTGGACCTAAAATTTTTCTTAATGCTGAATGTAATAAATGTGTTGCTGAATGATTTAATTGAATAGAATGTCTATAATCTTTATTAATTTTATTATAAACAGAGTCGTTAATTTTAATTTTTCCTGAAAGTAATTTTCCAATATGTCCTATTGTTTTTCCGTATTTTTTTGTATCTTCTACTATAAAACATGATTTTTTATAGTATAATTGACCTATATCACCTATTTGACCACCTGATTCCGCATAAAATGATGTTGTATCAAGAAAAATTATTCCAGTTTCATTTTCTACAATTTGTGAAACAGATTTATTTTTTATAAAAATATACCTTACTAATGATTTTGTTGTATGTTTTTTATAACCTTGGAATGTACATGTATCATTAACAATGATATTATTATTATAATTTTTATAAAATTTTTCATTAATGTTAGATCTTTTTTTTTGCTCTTCTTTAGCTAATTTATAACCAGAGTAGTCTATTTTTATATTTTTTTCACGACAAACATCTGCTGTTAAATCAATTGGAAAACCAAAAGTGTCATAAAGATAAAATACAGTTTTTCCAGGAAGCATATTATTTTGTACTTTTTTGATTTCAAGATTTAATATTTTAAGACCATTATTAAGAGTTTGAGAAAATTGCATTTCTTCTGTTTTTAATATTTGTTCTATTTTTTCTTTTTTTGATATCAATATATCAGAACTTGTTCCCATAACTTTAATTACACAAGGAACTAGTTTATAAAAAAAATTTTCTTGAATTCCAATTTTATGACCATGTCTTAATGCTCTTCTAATAATTCTTCTTAAAACATAACCTCTATGTTCATTGGATGGAGAAATATCATCTGCAATAATATATGAACAAGATCTAATATGATCTGCTATAACTTTTAAAGAAACATGGTTTAAATTTTTGGTAGTACTAAATGAAAGTATAGTTTTTATTAATTCTTGAAATATATCAATATTATAATTAGAACGAACATTTTGTAAAACAGAAGATATTCTTTCTAAGCCCATACCTGTATCTATAGATTTATTTGGTAAAGAAATGATTTTTGTTTTTGAAATGCGGTTAAATTCTATAAAAACAATATTCCAAATTTCAATAAATCGATGATTTTTATTTTCTAAAAAATCTATTGAACTATCTATAGTTCCATTTCCATAATCATAAAATATTTCAGTACAAGGACCACATGGACCATTGTCACCCATTTGCCAAAAATTTTCTGAATTATATTGAGTATTATCTTTGTTACCTACTTGAATAATACGTTCAGAAGGTATATTAATAATATTATTCCATATTTTATATGTTTCATTGTCATCTTTGTATACTGAAATCCATAATTTATTTTTTGGTATATTGAACCATTTTTTTGATGTTAATAATTCCCAAGCATATTCAATTGCTTCTTTTTTAAAGTAATCATTAAAACTAAAATTTCCAAGCATTTCAAAAAATGTATGATGTTTAGGGGTATATCCTACATTTTCTAAGTCATTATGTTTTCCACCAGTTCTTAAGCATCTTTGAACAGTAGCAATGCGGGGGTAATATCTTTTTTGTTGACCTAAAAAAACCTCTTTAAATTGATTCATTCCTGCATTAGTAAACAATAATGTAGAATCATTATGTGGAACTAAAGAACTGCTTGGAATTATTACATGTCCTTTTTCTTTAAAAAAATTTAAAAAATCTTGGCGGATTTGATTTGTTGTTTTCTTCATAATTATTCTTATTTAATTTTAAAAATAAATCTTAATTATATAAGATATTTTTAAATAAAATTATTACATAATTTTATTTTTATAAATATTTATAAAAAATATTGTGTATGATAAAATAATTTATTTTTATAATTAAGTATTTAATATTTAAATTTGTATTTTTAAATTTTATTTAATGCAATTATTTCTGATATTTTTTTAGATGTATCAAATATTTTTAATGCAAAAAAAGATTTTTCCATGTATATAAGAGTTTTTCGTGCAGTTAGTGTTTCTGAATATTTTCTAATTATCTCCGCCCCTCTATTTACAACTGATATATATTGTTTATGTAAAAAATAAAATTTTAAAATTTCAAAATCATGTTCTGCTAAACGATTTTTTAAATATATCAAATTTCTTTTGGCGTTTATGACATAAAAACTTTTAGGATATTGATAAATAAATTTTTTTAATTGAAAAAAAGCATTAATTGCATAATGCGGATCGTTTTTATGATAACTTATAGGTAAACATTTGAAAAATATGTTTTTATCTAAAATCATACTAATTAAACATCTTATATATATGACATAATCCATATTAGGATGATTTGGGTAAAAATATATAAATTCTTTTATATTTTTTTGTGCCAAATTAAAATTTAAATTTTTATAATAAGCATAAATTAAATTAATTTGAATTCTGTCATTTTCTAGATAATTTGTGTTATTTTTTTTCATATTTTCCAATATATATATTGCATTATCAAAACGTTTTTCTCTTAGTTCCTTTCTAGATTTTTTATAAAGAATGTATTTCTCTATAAAAACATTTTTATTTAAAGTTTCAGAGTGTACTGTTAAATTAAAGAATAATATTGTAAATATAAATATAAATATAATGTTTTTTTGTATTTTCATTAGGATGTATTCAATGTAATTTAATAAAATTTTTATTAAAAATATTTATGTTCAGAATAGTATAGAATATCATATTTATAAAAATTAAAGATTTAGTTTTAATCTAATAAAAAATATTTATTATAAATATAAGGATGATTATATTGAAAAAAATAGAATTGAATGCAATTGTATCTTGTTTTTCTTTATCAGGACAAAGATTAGATCAAGTATTAGCTAAATTATTCAAACAATATTCTCGTGCTTATTTAAAAAAATTAATTCTTAAAAATCAAGTATTTCTGAACAAAAAAGTTGTTAATCAACCTGATAAAAAAATATTAGGGGGGGAAGAAATCACTATTTATCCTTTTGTTGAAAATGTTTTATTTGATATTCCTGAAAATATTATTTTGGATATTATCTACGAAGATCGTGATATATTAGTAATTAATAAACCTGTTGGTTTAGTTGTTCATCCTGGTTCTGGAAATAATCAAGGAACAATTTTAAATGCTTTATTATATCATTATAAAAATATTAAAGATTTACCTCGTGCAGGTATTATTCATCGTTTAGATAAAGACACTAGTGGATTAATGGTAATTGCAAAAACGGTTTTTTCTTATAATTATTTATTAAATCTTTTAAAAAAAAGAAAAATTATTCGAGAATATCAAGCAGTTGTTACAGGAAAAATGATTTCTGGTGGAACTATAAATCAGCCTATAATGCGTCATCGTACTAAAAGAACATGTATGACAGTTCATCATCTAGGAAAAAAATCAGTTACACATTATAAAATAATTCATCGTTTTAGATGTCATACACATATACTAGTTCGATTAGAAACAGGACGTACACATCAAATTCGTGTGCATATGTTATATATCAAATATCCTTTAGTTGGAGATCCTTGTTATAGTGGTATTCATCGTCGAATAAATTATAAAAAAGATGAAAAAAGCGAGAAAATATCTGAATTTTCTCGTCAAGCATTACATGCAAGTCATCTTTCTTTTAAGCATCCCATTACTCATAATTTAATGTCTTGGACCATACCTCTTCCCCAAGATATGCAAGATCTTCTTCTCCTGTTATAGAAAAATAAAAAGTTATTTTTATTTATTGTATTTTTTCAAATAAAACATATTATTTATTTTATTAAAAAAATTAAAATATATTGTCTCACTTATTAATATTTTTATTTTTTCGTTCAAATATTTTAAAAAATAAAGAGTTAATCGTATGATGCTAGAAAAAACAGCAAATACAGAATTTTTAGTTATATCTACTACAAGTTCTTCAGATAAAATCATAAAAAAAACTTTACGTGAATCAGTTAAACAATCTTTAAAATATTATTTATTAAATTTAAATGGTAAATGTGTAAATAATTTATATGAATTAGCATTAACTGAATTGGAGCAACCGCTTTTAGATATGATTATGCAATATACTAGAGGTAATCAAACACGAGCAGCTTTGATGCTGGGTATAAATCGTAGTACATTACGCAAGAAATTAAAAAAATACGGTATGCATTAATGTTTTATTGCACTTTCTATCTTAATATAAGAAATAAAGAGAGTGCAAAAAAAATATATTTTTGAAAATTAAAAAATATTTTTCAATTAGTATAAATTTTTTTATTTTTTATCGAAATTAACAAGTCTATTAGATATAGTCTTTAACGCCCAATAGTAACCATCTAAACCTAGTCCACAAATTACACCATTAGAAACATCAGATAACCACGAATGAGAACGAAATTGTTCTCTGGCATAAATATTTGAAATATGTACTTCAATAAAAGGAATATTAACTGTAAGTAGTGCATCTCTTATTGCTATACTAGTATGTGTGAATGCTGCTGGATTTATAATAATATAACTAATATTAGTTTTCTTTGCAGAATGAATAGTATCAATTAAAATATGTTCTGCATTAGATTGTACGTGTTGTAAAGATATATTAAGTTTTTTAGCTTTTATTTTTAAATTATTTAATAAGTCAGATAAAGTGATTTTTCCATAAATTTCAGTTTCTCTTGTTCCTAAAAGATTTAAATTGGGTCCATTTATCAAAAGTATATTTTTCATGTTTAATTTTTATCTCTTGCAATAATAATATAGTTAATATAAAAAACCATAATTTTTTTAAAATATTATATAATACTTTTTTCTAAAAAATATTTTTTATTTTTTTATTTTATCTTTTATAATAGATATTTATAATATTATTATAAATTAAGTGAGTTTAAATGACATTTGAATTAGTTACTGAATCTTTATTAACTGAAAATAAAATAAATCATCAAGATCTTTCTGTGGCTTTAGAAGAACTTTGTACTTATCAGTTAGATTATGGAGATCTTTATTTTCAATCTCACCTTCATGAATCTTGGTTTCTTGAAAATGGAATTATAAAAGAAGGAAGCTATCATTCTGATCAAGGTATTGGCGTTAGAGCTATTAGTGGAGAAAGTACGGGATTTGCATATGCAGATCAGATATCTAAAGTATCTCTAAGAAATAGTACTGATAAAGCTCGTAGTATTATTTTAAATAAAGATCCAGGAAGTACAAGGAAATTATTAACGAAAAAAAATAAACCTTTTTATAGTACTATAAATCCTTTAAAAATATTCTCTTCTAGAGAAAAAATTGATCTTCTTTATCGAGCAGATCATATAGCACGTAGTCTTGATCATCGTGTTATAGAAGTAAATGCAACTTTAACAGGATCATATGAACATATTTTAGTTGCTTCTACCGATGGTAATTTAGCTTCAGATATAAGACCATTAGTACAATTTTCAATTAGTGTTTTAGTGGAAGATCATGGAAAAAGAGAACGTGGTCGTAGTGGAGGAGGAAGTCGTACTGATTATAACTTTTTTTTAAATAAAGATGATTTTTCAAAAGAAACAAGAATTGATCATTGGTCAAGAGAAGCTGTTCGTATAGCATTATTAAATTTATCTTCTCAAGAAGCTCCTTCAGGAACATTTCCTGTAGTTCTAGGTTCTGGATGGCCAGGTGTATTATTGCATGAAGCAGTGGGTCATGGTTTAGAAGGCGATTTCAATAGAAGAAAAACTTCAATATTTACTAATATGATTGGTAAAAAAGTTGCATCAGAACTATGTACTATTATTGATGATGGTACTATTCAAGATCAACGTGGTTCATTAAGTATTGATGATGAAGGTACTCCGGGTCAATATAACGTTTTAATCAAAAATGGAATATTAAAAAAATATATGCAAGACAAGCTTAATGCACGTTTAATGGGTACAGAATCTACTGGAAATGGACGTCGTGAATCTTATGCATGCTTACCTATGCCACGTATGACTAATACTTACATGTTATCTGGAATATCTAAAATCGATGATATAATTAAAAGTGTAGACTATGGCATATATGCTATAAATTTTTCTGGAGGTCAAGTTGATATTACTTCTGGAAAATTTGTTTTTTCTACTTCAGAAGCTTACTTAATAAAAAAAGGAAAAATTGTTACACCAATTAAAAATACAACATTGATAGGATCTGGTTTAGAAGTTATGCAAAAAATATCAATGGTTGGAGATGATTTAAGAATGGATCAAGGAACGGGAGTATGTGGAAAAGATGGTCAAAATATTCCAGTCGGAATAGGACAGCCATCTGTTAAATTAGAAAATTTGACTATAGGTGGAACTGTTTAATTTTTTTTAAATAAAAATTCTTTATGAAAAAAATATTATAAAAATAATGCAGTCAAGAATTATGTCATGACTGCATATTGAATCATTTTTAAAATTAATTTAATCTTTCTCTAATACGTGCAGCTTTACCAGTAAGATTTCTTAAATAATACAATTTTGCTTGTCTGACTAATCCTTTTCTTTTTATAAGAATTTCATTAATGCTATGTGAATGTGTTTGAAAAACACGTTCAATACCTTCTCCATTAGAAATTTTACGTACAGTAAAAGATGAATTTAAAGAACGATTTTTTATTGCTATAACTATACCTTCAAAAGATTGTAAACGTTTTTTAGAACCTTCAATGACCCATACTTTTACTTCTACAGTATCTCCCGGTCTAAAAATAGGTATATTTTTTTTTAGTTGTTTTTTTTCTATTTTTTCAATTATACTGAGCATTATTTTTTCCTGTAAGCAAAATAATTAAAAAAATTAATAATTATTTTTTTCTCTATTGTTTTTAAATTCATCTAAGAGTTTTTTTTCTTCTTTAGTTAATTTTTTTTTTTTAAAAGATCAGGACGTTTGATCCATGTTTTACCAAGAGATTGTTGTAAACGCCAGAGTCGAATTTTTTCGTGATTCCCGGATAATAATACTTTAGGAACCGACATGTTATGTATTTTTTTAGGTCGAGTATAACTAGGGTAATCAAGTAAATTTTTAGAAAAAGAATCATCTTCTATTGATTGTTTTGTTTTAATAACACCGGGAATTAATCTAGATATAGAATCAATCATAACCATTGCAGCTAATTCTCCGCCAGTAATAATATAATTACCAATAGACCATTCTTCATTCACTTGATCATCAATTATTCTTTGATCTATACCATCATATCGACCGCATATAAAAATAATTTTTTTCTTCTTGATCAATTGTGGTATATGATTTTGTTCTAGTGTTTTCCCTTGAGGGGTTAAATAAATAACAGTTGCTTCTTTTGATATAGATTTTGCATGTTGAATGGCTAGATGGAGTGGTTTAACACTCATTAACATACCTGGTCCCCCTCCATAAGGACGATCGTCGATAGATTTATATTTATTTTCAGTGAAATTTCGTGGGTTTAAAAGATTAATATTAATAATTTTTTTTTTAATAGCTTTTCCGATTAGGCCATAGTTAGTCATTGCATGAAACATTTCTGGAAAAATAGTAATTACATTAAACCATATTAAAGTATTATTATTTTCTTTATTCATATTAATTACACTATTTAATTCCATTGAACTGTTATATATTTATAATGAGTATCTATATTTTTTATTATTTGATTCTCAATAAAAGGAATCAAAATATTTTTATTAAATTTTTCTAATGAGTTTTTGATTATTAAAATATCATTGTTTTTTGTTCTTATTAAACTAGTTACTTTTCCTAAATAGTGTTTATCTACATTAAATACTTCATAATTAATAATATCGTTCCAATAGTATTCATTTTTTTTTAATGAAGGTAATTTGTGCTTACTAATAAGTATATCTGAATTAGTCACTTTTCTAGCTTTTGAACGATCAGAAATTCCTTTTATTTGTACAATAAAATTATTTTTATGTTTTTTCCAATTATTAATTTGTACTTTTGTCCATTTTTTTTCTTTGTAAAAAAACCATGGAAGATATTTAAATATTTTTTCCTCTTTCTCTGTAAAAGAAAAAACACTGATCCAACCTAATATTCCATAAGCTTTTCCAACTTTTCCAATTAATAATGGTTTAAATGGTTTATTAATACTAATATTTACAATGCTACCTCTTTTGTATTTAATGATTTTATTAATTTTTTGCTTCTTTCTGACATTTGAGCACCTTTATTTATCCAATATTTAATACGTTCTAAATTCAATTTAAGTGGATCAGATTTTCCTCTAGCAATAGGGTTAAAATAACCTAAACGTTCAATAAAACGTCCATCTCTAGGAAAACGACTATCAGCTACTACTATTTTATAAAAAGGGCGTTTTTTTGTTCCATATCGAGCTAAACGAATTTTTACCATATATTTTTCTTCTTAAAAAGTTATTAAATTGAGATGAGAATGAATTGTTTATACGACCCATATAAAATTTATTCTAATGTATATATGTTGATTTAAAAATTTTTAGGAAGTATGTTTTTGATTTCACGCATTACTTTTGCAATACCACTAGTTTTTATTTTTTTCATAATTCTTTTTATGCTATCAAAATTTTTTAATAATTGATTGATATCTTGTATTTTTGTTCCAGAACCTGATGCTATTCTACGTTTTCTTGAACCTTTAATAATCATTGGGTTTTTTCTTTCTTGAGGAGTCATAGAAGCTATCATAGCTTCTGCTTTATCAAGAGTGTTTTTGTCTGTATTTAATAAAGATATATTATTAGATAATTGATTATTTTTAGGAAGTTTATCTATAAAATAATTTAAACCTCCGATTTTTTTCATTTGTTTAATTTGCATTAAAAAATCATTTAAATTAAAATCATGACCTTTTTTTAGTTTTTTTGTTAATTTTTGAATCTGAGATTTATCTACTTTTTCTTCTATATCTTCAATAAGAGACATCACATCGTTCATCCCTAGAATTCTATCAGCTATTCTTTCAGGATGAAATGCTTCTAATTCTGTTATTTTTTCTCCTGTTCCTATAAATTTAATAGGTTTTTTAGTGATGTAACGCATAGATAGAGCAATTCCATTTCTAGAATCACCATCTGTTTTAGTTAATATTATACCAGATATCAATAAATCATTATTAAATATTTTCGCCATATTGATAGCATCTTGACCCATCATAGAGTCTACTATTAATAATGTTTCAATCGGTTTTGATAAATCTTGTATTTCTTGAATTTCATTCATCATTTTCTTATCGATATGTAAACGACCTGCTGTATCAATCAATAAAATATCATATAATTTTAGTTTTGCATATTTCATTGCTTGTGCAGTTATTTCTACTGGCGTTTGATTTTTATTTGATGAAAAAAAATCTATTTCTATTTGTTCAGATAATATCTGAAGTTGTTTAATAGCTGCAGCACGATAAATATCAGTAGATACAATTAGTATTTTTTTCTTATGTTTATCTTTTATCCATTTTCCCAATTTTGCTACACTAGTAGTTTTTCCTGCTCCTTGTAAACCAATGAATAATATAACTGCTGGTGGTTCAATAGATAAATTTAAAGTATTATTTTTTTCACCCATTGTAAATATTAATTCATTTTTAACTATTTTTATAAATTCTTGACCAGGAGTTAAACTTTTGTTTATTTCATTACCAATAGATTTATTTTTAACATTTTCTATAAATTTTTTTATTACTGACAATGTTACATCTGCTTCTAATAATGCTTTACGTACTTCACGTATAGTTTTTTTAATATTTTCTTCTGTAAGTCTTCCTTTACTTATAATTTTTTGTAAGCTTTGTGAAAGACGCTGAGTTAAGTTATTAAACATTATTTATTGCTCATATTGAAATTTTTAATATTTTTTTTAAGACAATTATTATCTTTTTAAAATAATATTTATTTCATCTAAAAGGAATTGTATTTTTAAAAAAAATAATAGTATTTTTATTATAATATTTCTTAAAAATTTTATGGTACTATTGGGACTATATTTCACTGGGATAACAACCTAAAACCTTTGTAAAATTAGTAATTTTGTTAATTTTGTCGAGCGTTTCTTGCATAATTTTTGATGACAAATTTACTTGAATATCAATACAAAAAACTTCTTCCCATGGGTTTCTATAATCTGTTTTAGAAGTTAATTTTCTCATAATTAAATTTTGTTCTTTTAATATTAATAGTACTTTGGAAAGAGTTCCTGATTCTTGTCTGGTACTAAATATCAATGTTGTTTTAGTTGGTATTTTTTCAGATATATTAATGGGATTTCTCTGCAAAAAAATAAATCTTGTGATATTTTTCTCTTTATTTGCTAGATTTTTAGATAAAACATTTAATCCGTAAATTTTACTACCAATTTCACTCCCCAATGCTGCATTAGTAACATTATTATATTTAATAATTTTTTTCATAGCATCTGATGTACTTTTAGTATATTTAATTTTCCATTCTGGAAACTGTTGGATAAATTTACTACATTGTTGAAATGGTTGAGGATGACTGTATACTGTTCGAATTTTTTGTAATTCAATTTTTTTAATTGCAAGTAAGCAGTGGTTTATAAAAATATTAATTTCTCCAACAATAAATAAATTAGTTTTTTTTAATAAATCAAAAACCTCATAAATAGAACCAGAACAAGTATTTTCTATTGGTAAAACGGCATAATCTGCTTGATTATTTTCAACTGATAGAATTACTTCTTCAAACGTTAAACATTCTTTTGTAATACATGTTTTCAAGTTTCGATTTGCATATTTGCAAGCAGCAATGTGAGAATAAGAACCTTTCGGACCAAGAAAAGAAAAACTAGCAAGAGTTAATTTATTATCATAGCAAAATTTTTTTAATAATTCTTGTTGAGTACATACAGATTCTTCAATTATTAATTGAAATAATCGTGTTATATACTCCGGTGCTAAATGATTTTTTTTCCCTAGAATAATTAAGTTTTGTAATATTTTTTTTTCGCGTTCTACATCTCGTATAGCTTGATTATTTTCTATTTTAGATTTTGCTATTTTTAATACTAGATTTTTTCTTTCTGCTAACAATTGTAGTATTTTTTTATCAATATCATTGATTTCGTTTCGAAAGACTAATAAAGAATTTTTACCAGGCATAATTTATTACCTATAAAATATGTAATATATTTATTATTAAAGATAGAATGTTTTTTTAAAAGAAATATCAGTAAATTATATATAAAAAAACTTCAAAAAAATATTTTTAGCAAAATATATTTACTATATCTTATTAATTCTAATCATAGTATTATTTTCTATATAAATAATTATATTTAAGTAGGTTTTACATGAAAACTTTTTCAGCTAAATCAAATGATATTAAAAGAAGTTGGTATTATATAGATGCAACTAATAAAATATTAGGTAGATTAGCAAGTGCATTATCGTATCGTTTAAGAGGTAAGCATAAAGCAGAGTATACTCCCCATATTGATACTGGAGACTATATTATTGTATTGAATGCTTCTAAAATATTAGTTACAGGAAAGAAAAAGATTAATAAAATTTATTATCATCATACAGGTTATGTGGGTGGCATGAAACAATCTAGGTTTGAAGAAATGATTTGTCGTCATCCAGAAAGAGTGATAGAAATTGCCGTAAAAGGCATGTTACCAAAAGGTTCTTTAGGACGCTCCATGTTTAAAAAATTAAAAGTTTTTCCTAATGAATATCATAATCATAAGGCTCAATGTCCCAAATTATTAGATATTTGATATAGAGGTATACAATAAATGGTTAATAATCAGAATTATGGTACTGGTCGTCGTAAAAGTTCTTCCGCTAGAGTTTTTCTTAGGTCTGGAGATGGAAAAATTGTTGTAAACAAACGTTCGTTACATGAGTATTTTGGTCGTGAAACTTCTTGTATGATTGTTCGTCAACCATTGGAATTAGTTGATTTAATAAATAAATTTGATATTTATATTACGGTTAGAGGGGGGGGGATTTCTGGTCAGGCAGGCGCGATTCGTCAGGGTATAACTCGTGCTTTGATCAAATACAATCAATCGCTGCGTTTTGAATTGAGAAAATCTGGATTTGTGACTCGAGATTCTCGTCAAGTTGAACGTAAAAAAATAGGTTTGCGTAAAGCCAGAAAACGTCCACAATTTTCTAAACGTTAAAATTGGAATGCAATCTACTTTAGTAAGAACTTGGTTTTTTAATAAACCGAGTTCTTTTTTTGTTTTTCTAGATATTGATTTATATCAAAACACAATTTTTTTATACCAGTTTTTTTTATCGAAGAAATAAAATAATATTTTTCTTTTGTTTTTAATTTGCAGCGAATTTGATTAATTATCTCATTAATTTTTTGCGCACTTAATAGATCAATTTTATTAAAAACCAACCATCTTGGTTTGTTATATAATTTAATGTTATATTTTTTTAATTCATGTGACACAATATTTATATTTTGTATGAAATCTAAATTGTTTTGAGGAACTAAATCAACAATATGAAGTAATAATTGACATCTTTCCAGATGTTTTAAAAAACGAATTCCTAATCCAGAACCATTAGATGCTCCTTGGATTATACCTGGAATATCTGCAATAATAAATTTTTTATTATCATCTGTCGTTACACTTCCTAAAACTGGATGTAATGTCGTAAATGGATAATCTGCAATTTTGGTTTTAGCTCCAGATATACTTTTGACCAAAGTAGATTTTCCAACATTCGGCATACCTAATGTTCCCACGTCAGCAATTAGCATCAACTCTAATTGTATCTCTCTTTTTTCTCCCATAGTACCGAATGTCCTTTGTCTTGGAGTACGATTAGTTGGAGATTTAAATCTGGTATTACCTAATCCGTGCCAACCTCCTTTAGCAATGAGTATTTGTTGTTTATGTGTAATCAAGTCACCTATTATCTCACGTGTTTGATAGTTTATGACTTTTGTCCCTACAGGTACTTGTATTTTTACATCGTCTCCTTTTTTACCAGAACATTTTTTTCCTAATCCATTTTGACCATGTTGAGCTTGAAATGTTTTTTTAAACCTTAGATCTATAAGAGTATTTAGATTATTATTAGCTTCCAACCAAACGTTTCCACCATTTCCTCCATCTCCGCCATCTGGACCTCCTTTCGGGATGTATTTTTCTCTTCTAAAATTAACACATCCATTTCCACCATTTCCAGCAATAACTTGTATTATAGTTTGATCAATAAATTTCATGTTTTATCCATTGATAATATTAATTTTTAAAATGATTAAAAAAATTTTTTGTAAAAAAATGCAACCCCCTAGAAAAGGGGTTTTTTGATATATTTTAGTTTATGATATTTATATATGTTCTTTTTTTTAATCCTTTCTTTTCGAATTCTACTTTTCCTGTTTTAGTGGCAAAAATCGTATGATCTTTTGCACAACGTACATTTTTTCCGGGATGAAACTTAGTCCCACGTTGTCTGACAATTATACTACCTGATGAAATTAATTGACCACCAAAACATTTAACGCCTAGTCTTTGAGCATTAGAATCTCGTCCATTTCTAGTAGAACCTCCTGCTTTTTTATGTGCCATTATTTAAATTTCTCCTGAAATATGATTAATATCTATAATTTTCACGTCAGTAAAATTTTGACGATGACCCTGTTGTTTCTTATAATGTTTACGACGGTTAAATTTAATTATTTTAATTTTTTTTGATCGACCGTGATGTTGAATACAAGCTTTTATTTTTCCCCCTTTTACGAAAGGAGTTCCAATTTTTATAATATCTTTATTAGAAATCATTAAAACTTGATCAAGTTCAATAATTGAACCAAGTGGGTTATTTAATTTTTCTAATCTAATCACTTGATTTTTAATTACTCGATATTGTTTGCCACCACTCAAAAACACTGCATACATAAAACTCTCCAATTATTTGTGATATTTAATTTAATTAAAAAATGTTACAAGTAACAATATATTTTATACTTTTAAATATTCTTTTTTAATCAAAATATCAATTATATTTACATAGTTTTAATATCAGCTCCTAATTTATTTAATTTTTCAGGAAATGATTCATATCCCCTAATAAGGTGATAAGTTTTATTTACTGTTGTGACTCCAAAAGCAATACAACCAGCTAATATTAATGTTGCTGATGCTCTCAAATCACTACAAAAAACATTAGAAGATGATAATTTAGGCATTCCGTAACATATAATAGTATTATTTTTTAGTTTTATTTTTGCACCCATATTAATTAGTTCTGAAATATAAATAAAACGATTTTCAAATACTGTTTCAGTAATAGTACCTATGCCTTGAGAAATTGAATTTAATAAAGCAAATTGAGCTTGCATATCTGTAGGAAATCCCGGGTAAGGAGAAGTGCAAATGTTTAAAGCTTTAGGTCTTTTATTCCTCATGTCTAATGTGATCCAGTCTTTTCCTGTTTTTATTTTAGCACCAGCTTGAGTTAATTGTATTAAAACACTTTTTAGGTGTTTAGGTTCAGTTTTATGACAAATAATATGACCTCTAGAAACTGCAGCAGCAACTAAAAAAGTGCCTGTTTCAATTCTATCTGGAATTACTTGATGTGTACCTCCAGTCAATTTTAAAACACCTTTAATATATATTTTTTTACTACCTGCACCAACAATATTCGCACCTATAGTATTTAAAAAATTTGCTATATCAATAATTTCTGGTTCACAAGCCGCATTGTCAATGACTGTTATACCTCGAGCTAGGGTGGCTGCGCTCATAATAGTAATAGTAGCACCAACGCTAATTTTTTCCATTAAAATATACTTTCCCTGCAGACGTCCTTTAACAGAAGCGTTAATACAATTATTGTGTAAATTAATTGTAGCGCCTAATTTTATCAAACCTTTTAAATGTAAGTCTATAGGTCTATTACCTATCTTACATCCTCCAGGAAAGAATATTTTGGCTTTACCAAAACGTGCCAAAAGAGGAGCTAGTATCCAAATAGATGCTCTAATTTTTTTAATTAAATAATATGGAGCATAAAAAATATTTATTGCACTCGGATCAATATATAATACTTTTTTATATGTTACTTTTACTCCTAAATATACTAGTAACTGAAGAGCTATATTAATGTCTGTTAAATTTATAGGAACATTTTTAATTTTTATTTTTTCTTCTGTTAATATAGTCATAAATAAAATTGGTAACGCAGCATTTTTAGAGCCAGAAATAGTAACACTACCATTTAAATTTTTATTTCCTTCTATACATAATTTATTCATGTATTAATCAATCTCTATGGTTAATATAATTTTTTATATTATAGATCATCAGAATGATTGTTGTTTTTTTTGTTTTTTTCCCATTCTTCCGGTGTATAAGATATGATAGATATGGCATGAACATGTTTTTCTGTAATCATATTTATTAATGGTGTATAAACTATTTGTTGTCTTTTTACCTTGCTAACTCCTCTAAACACATCTCCTACTGCAATTATTTTAATATGATTGTTGTCTCCTGTAACATAAGTTTGTTTTAAGTCTAGTTCTGTTATAAGTATTTTTTTTATATCTTGATTATTCATTTTGTAATGTACTTCTAATTAAATGTTTGATAGTGGAGTGAAAATTAAAAAGAAATAACTAATATTTTTTATTCAAAAACAATGTTATTGATTAATTTAATTGAAAATATATAAAAATATGACTGCTTTTTTAAAATTTTGATAAATTATATTTTTTACTTTAAAATAGATGAATATATTTTTAATATCAAAATATATGTTTTTGAAAATTGAATGTTTTAAATTTTATAAAAATCTTAAATAGATAGATTATCATTTTTTATATATTTTAAACATCTTTTCATAATCTATATAAGTTAATTTAGCTTTATTAATAATAAAATTCTATTTTTACAATTTTTATTACAAGTTTTATAAAAAAGTACAGGGAAAATATTTATCGTTTAGAAAATGATATAAAGATATAATATTTTTAAAAATTAAAGAATATATTTTCTTAAAAATACAATTTAACGTTTTTAAACTTTAAAAATATCTTTTTATTTTTATAATTAAAAAAAGAAAAATAATGGAGTGTTCATATGATTACTTTAATTCCCATGACTATAAGAGGTGCGGAAAAACTGCGTCAAGAATTAAAACAATTAAAAAGTATAAAACGTCCTCGTATTATTAGTGCAATAGCAGAAGCTAGAGAACATGGTGATTTAAAAGAAAATGCTGAATATCATTCGGCTCGTGAAGAACAAAGTTTTTGTGAAGGACGTATTAAAGAAATTGAATCAAAATTATCTAATTCTCAAATTATAGATATAAAAAAAGTATCTAATAACGGACGAGTAATTTTTGGTTCTACTGTCAGTATTTTAAATATAAATAATAATGAAAGATTTACTTATCAAATTGTAGGTGACGATGAATCTGATTTTAAAAAAAATTTAATTTCTATTAATTCTCCAATAGCAAGAGGTCTTATCGGAAAAAAGATCGATACTATTGTAGTGATATGTACACCAGGCGGTGATGTGGAATATAAGATTTTAAAAATAGATTATATATAATTTGTACTAATAATAAAATTGATTAAAAACTTTTTTTAAAGCAGCAAAAATATGATTGTTAAAAAAAAATCAAATAGTTCTAATCGTTGGCTATCAGAACATTTTAAAGATGAATATGTTAAGCAAGCAAAAAAAAATAAAATACGTTCAAGAGCTTGGTTTAAATTAGAACAATTAGATAAAAGTAATAAATTATTTAAAGCTGGCATGAATGTTATTGATTTAGGTGCGGCTCCTGGAGGTTGGTCTCAATATGCTATTAATAGAATAGGAACAACAGGACGTATTATAGCTTGTGATATATTACCCATGAAACCAATAAAAGGAGTAGAAATTTTTACAGGAGATTTTCGTAATCAAAAAATACTAAATTTCATGCTAGGCTCTTTAAGTCATATTAAATTTCATTTAGTAATGTCAGACATGGCTCCTAATATAACAGGACATTTTTCTATTGATATGCCTCGTATTATTAATCTTTCTAAATTAGCATTGAACATATCAAATTGTGTTTTATCTGAAAAAGGTGTTTTTTTGCTGAAATCATTTCAAGGAGAAGGATTTGATAATTTATATCAAGAAATTAAAATATTATTTAAAAAAATCAAAATTTGTAAACCTAAAACTTCTCGAACAAGATCTCGAGAAATATTCATTCTAGCAACCAGATAAATATTATAGCGATCTGTGTTGTTTGTTACATATAGATTCAATGAGAGGTTGTTCCTTTGAGTGATATGGTTAAAAACCTGATCTTCTGGTTAGTTATCACAGTTGTATTAATGTCTGTTTTTCAAAATTTTAATACTAATGATGTAAATAATCATAGAGTTGATTATTCGACTTTTTTATCAGAAGTTAATCAAGATCAAGTTCGTGAAGCATATATTAACGGACGTATGATTAGTGTTACTAAAAAAGATAGCAGTAAATACACTACCTATATTCCCATTAACGATCCTAAATTATTAGATAATCTTTTAACAAAAAACGTTAAAGTTATTGGAGTAATTCCTGAAGAACCTAGTCTTTTTATTTCCATTTTTATTTCTTGGTTTCCAATGTTATTGCTTATTGGTGTATGGATTTTTTTTATGCGGCAAATGCAAATGGGTGGTGGAAAAGGTGCAATGTCATTTGGTAAAAGCAAGGCACGCATGTTATCAGAAGATCAAATTCAAACTACTTTTGCAGATGTTGCGGGATGCGACGAAGCGAAAGAAGAAGTTAGTGAATTAGTTGAATATCTTAAAGAACCTAGTCGCTTTCAAAAATTAGGAGGGAAAATTCCTAAGGGTATATTAATGGTCGGTCCACCCGGTACTGGTAAAACTTTATTAGCAAAAGCTATAGCTGGCGAAGCTAAAGTTCCATTTTTTACAATTTCCGGATCTGATTTTGTTGAAATGTTTGTTGGAGTAGGAGCTTCAAGAGTAAGAGATATGTTTGAACATTCAAGAAAATCTGCGCCTTGTATAATTTTTATTGATGAAATTGATGCTGTAGGACGACAAAGAGGTGCTGGATTAGGTGGTGGGCATGATGAAAGAGAACAGACACTTAATCAAATGTTAGTGGAAATGGATGGTTTTGATGGAAATGAAGGTGTAATTTTAATAGCAGCTACTAATAGACCTGATGTTTTAGATCCTGCTTTATTACGTCCTGGTCGTTTTGATCGTCAAGTTATTGTGCCGCTTCCAGATATTCGTGGAAGAGAACAAATTCTGAAAGTACATATGAGAAAAGTTCCTTTATCTAAAGACGTAGATCCTATGATTATTGCACGTGGTACACCAGGTTTTTCAGGTGCTGATTTAGCTAATTTAGTTAATGAAGCAGCTCTTTTTGCAGCTAGACTTGACCGTCGTGTAGTTTCTATGTTGGAGTTTGAGAGAGCAAAAGATAAAATGATGATGGGTTCTGAAAGAAGATCAATGGTTATGAGTGATTTTCAAAAAGAATCTACAGCTTATCATGAAGCTGGTCATGTTATTATTGGAAGATTAGTACCTGATCACGATCCTGCGCATAAAGTAACTATTATTCCAAGAGGGCGAGCATTAGGAGTTACATTTTTTTTACCAGAATCAGATACACTTAGTATTAGCCGTCAAAAATTAGAAAGTCAAATATCTACTTTGTATGGTGGTCGTTTAGCTGAAGAAATTATTTATGGTGCTAAAAACGTTTCTACTGGTGCTTGTAATGATATTAAAGTGGCTACAAATTTAGCAAGAAATATGGTAACTCAATGGGGATTTTCAGAAAAATTAGGACCTTTGTTATATGCTGAAGAAGAAGAAGAAGTTTTTTTAGGTCGGTCAGTAGCTAAAGCAAAAAATATGTCTGATGAAACAGCTAGAATTATTGATGAAGAAGTGAAAATATTAATTGAAATCAATTATAGAAGAGCTCGAAATATTTTAAATGAAAATATTGATATATTGCATTCTATGAAAGATGCTTTAATAAAATATGAAACTATTGATGCATTTCAAATTAATGATTTAATGGAGAGGAAAGAAGTACGCAAACCAAAGGGTTGGACTGAGACGGAAATAAATTAATAATCTCTTTTACATTGGTAATGTAAATATATTTTTTAAATACATTGATTATATATTCTTTAACATTCCTAAATTTAATATGTATTAAAATAAGATGAAGTGATAAAATTATCATGGCTTCATCTTATTTTTTAATAAAAATTTTATTATAATTTATTTCAAAAATATTTTTAAAAAGTATAGGAAAAAATTTATTATGACTTTTTTGCAATATTTTAAAACAGATGGAATACGTGGAAAAGTAGGTAAAAAACCGATCACGCCAAATTTTTTATTAAAATTAGGATGGGCTATTGGAACAGTTTTAGGTAAAAACAAAACAAAAAAAATTATTATCGGAAGAGATACACGTGTATCAGGATTTATGTTACAGTCTATTTTAGAATACGGTATTTTATCAACAGGATCATCTACTTTGTTAGCTAATTGTATACCTACTTCTGCAATTTCATATTTTACAAAATATTTGAATGCTTCTGCAGGAATTATGATTTCAGGTTCTCATAATCTTTTTAACGATAATGGAATAAAAATATTTTATAAAAATGGAATTAAATTAACTAGAGAAATAGAATTCTCTATTGAAAAAAAAATAAAAAATACTTTTTTGTATCCTACTGGTCCGAATTTTGGTCGTTCTGATACAATTGTAGATCCTGAAAATCAATATATTAACTTTTGTAAAAATACTTTTCCCAAAGATTTAAATTTATCAAAATTTACTATTGTTTTAGATTGTGCTAATGGTTCAACTTTTAATATTGCACCCAGAATTTTTCAAGACTTAGGTGCAAGAATAATAACCATGTCTATTACTCCTAACGGGGTAAACATTAATAAGAATTCAGGTTCTACAAATACTGTTGCATTAAAAAAATTAGTTTTATTAGAAAAAGCAGATATTGGTTTAGCATTTGATGGTGATGGAGATCGTGTTATTATGGTTGATCATTTAGGAAACGAAGTAGATGGAGATCAAATAATTTATATTATTGCAAAAGAATATTTAAAAACAAATCAATTAAAAGGTGGTGTAGTAGGAACTGTAATGACTAATATGAGTATAATTGTAGGTTTCAAGAAACTTGGCATTCCCTTTTATGCAACAGAAATAGGAGATCGTCATGTATATAAAAAAATGAAAGAAAAAAGATGGACAATTGGAGCAGAAAAATCAGGACATATCATTTTATCGGATAAACATTCTACTGGTGATGGAATTATAGCTAGTTTGCAAGTTTTATTGATCATGCTGCATAATAATATGACTTTATACTGTTTATCGAGTCAAATAAAATTATTCCCTCAAGTTCTTTTAAACGTTTTTTTTAAAAAAGATAAAAACTTAGAACACGATTTGGAAATAAAAAAAATTATTTCTAGATCTAGAAATATTTTAGGTCCAAGTAGTCGTGTATTAATTCGAAAATCTGGTACAGAACCTTGTGTTCGAATTATGGTAGAAGGAGAAAATTATTTAAAAGTTTACAAATTAGCTCATGATATTGCAGATGCTATTAAATTACTTTAAAGAACGTAGTTCATTAATATCTTAGTAATAGTAGATTTAATAAAATTATTTTTTTATTCGAAATTGAGATGAATAGAATAAATACATCAAAGCTATCTTCTTGTACAATGTGATAAATATACATAATTTATATGTAATATTTTTTATAAGTTCTTTATTCAAAAAGATTTTAAATAATAGCAGTCATATTTCATAAATGATAATGTTTATAAAAAGGAAAGAATTTTTTATGTATTTGTTTTTTTTGATGTTTTTTATTTTTGTTTCCATTTCTTTAATTGTTTTAATTTTACTACAACCAGGAAAAGGATTAAATAATACAGTTAATTTAAATATGAAAAACAGTATTAAATTTTCAAATAATATTGGAACAAATATTATCGGGGCGTTTTCTTGTTTTTTTTTAATAATAAGTATTATTTTATGTAATATTAACACTAGAAAAATAGATTCAGATTTTTTTTCGGAAGACGCTGGGAATATTATAAAACAGTCTTTTTCAAATAAGAAAATATTAAATTCTGATATACCTCATTGATTTTTTAGTATGTATATACGTACTAATTACAATATATTTTACCGAGGTGGTGAAATTGGTAGACACGCTATCTTGAGGGGATAGTGCCGAATAGGCATATGGGTTCAAGTCCCTTCCTCGGTACTACTGACTATATTATTTAAAATTTTTAAATTCATTATATTAAGTCTTACATTAATAATATTCAAAATAATTAATATAATAAATATTATTAATATTAACTGAGTATATAGGGTAATTTTCACCTGAAACCCCGAATTTTCGGGGTTTTTTATTAGAATATTTATTCTAAAATTATATAATTTTAATAAATTTTTAAATATTAAGTAATAATTAATTATATAAATTCTTGATTAATAAAAATTAGTGTATTAATTATCTAATTTCATAATTAAATTTTTTGTAATTAATACATGTAAAATGAGCAGATATAGTTCATTTTAAAAATTTTTATTTTGAGGTTCTCTAAGATGAATAAAGAAATCTTAGCTGTTGTCGAAGCTGTTTCTAATGAAAAATCTCTCCCTCGTGAAAAAATTTTCGAAGCTTTAGAAATTGCATTAGCAACAGCTACTAAGAAAAAACACGAACAAGAAATTGATGTCAGAGTTAGTATAAATAGGAAAACTGGAAATTTTACTACTTTTCGTCGTTGGATGGTAGTGGATATAGTAACTCAACCAACGAGAGAAATTACTTTAGAAGCAGCTTGTTTTGAAGGTGAAAAAGTTAAGATAAATGATTATATAGAAGATAAAATAAAATCTGTTGATTTTGATAGAATAACAACTCAAACTGCAAAACAAGTAATTGTACAGAAAGTTCGTGAAGCAGAACGAGCAATGTTAGTAGATCAATTTCGTCAATATACCGGTCAAATTATTACTGGTGTAGTTAAAAAAATTAATCGAGATAATCTAATTTTAGATTTAGGCAACAATGCCGAAGCATTAATTTTACGTGAAGGTATGTTGCCTCGAGAAAATTTTCGTCTAGGTGATCGTATTCGTGGTATTTTGTATGGAGTATATCCCGAAGCTCGTGGTGCGCAATTATTTATTAGTCGTTCAAAAACTGAAATGCTTATTGAATTATTTCGAATAGAAGTTCCTGAAATCGGTGAAGAAGTTATTGAAATAAAAGCGGCCGCACGAGATCCCGGTTCTCGTGCAAAAATTGCAGTAAAAACCAATGATAAACGTATAGATCCTGTTGGAGCTTGTGTAGGTATGAGGGGAGCTCGTGTACAAGCAGTATCTAGTGAATTATGTGGGGAACGTATTGATATTATTTTATGGGATGATAATCCCGCTCAATTTGTTATAAATGCTATGGCTCCAGCTGATGTAGTATCTATTGTAGTAGATGAAGATCACAACACTATGGATATAGCTGTAGATTCAAGCAATTTAGCTCAAGCTATTGGTCGAAATGGTCAAAATGTTCGTTTAGCTTCTCAAATTAGTGGTTGGGAATTAAACGTGATGACTACAGAGGATCTTCATTCTAAACATCAAGAAGAGGCTCATGCTGCTTTTAATACTTTTAAGAAAAATTTGAATATCAATGAAAAAATTATTAAAATTTTGGTAAAAGAAGGATTTTCTTCTCTTGAAGAATTAGCTTATATTCCATTTAATGAACTATTAGAAATTAAGAATTTAACTCGAGAAGAAGTTTCTTTAGTACGTGAAGGTGCAAAAAATAGATTACTTTTAATGGAATCAGATAACAAGAAAAATGTTCCAAATAAAAAAATAGCAGAAGATTTATTAAAAATTACTGGTATGAATCAAATACTAGCTTTGCAATTAGCTGAAAAAAATATATTTACTTTAGAAGAATTAGCTGATCAAGGAATAGACGATTTAACTGATATTAAGAATTTAAATTCTGAACAAGCTGGTTTGTTAATTATGACTGCTCGTAATATCTGTTGGTTTGGTAGTAAAGTCTGATAATAGGAAATAATAGTATGACAGATATAAATTTAAAAACTTTATCTAATGAAATAAAAATATCAATTAATGAATTGATACAAGAATTATCTAATATTGGAATAGTAAAAACTGAACAAAATAGTATTTCTGAAATTGAAAAAAATGTTTTGTTAAAACATTTAAAATATAAAAAAAAATCTTTTTCAAAAACTTTTATTTTACAAAGAAAAACACGTAGTACTTTAAGTGTTTCAACTATTGGAGGAAAAAATAAATCTGTACAAGTAGAAGTAAGAAAAAAAAGAACTTATATAAAAAATAATAAAGCAGAAACTGAACTTTTATCAAATACTACAAAGAAAATTAAACCTTTAACAAAACAAGTTTTTTTATCTAATAAAAAAGAGATGAATTCTTTTAAAAAACCTCTAGAAAAAATTAATGGAATAGAAAAAAAATACAAAAAAAACACAAAAAAAATAGAATTTAATAAAAACGATATTCATAATTTAAAAGAATTAAATAAATCAAAAAAAATAAATATTTTTAATAAAGATGAAAAAAATAAAAAATTAAAAAAAAATGTAGAGTCTAATTCATTTGATGTAAATAAGAAGAAAAGAACAAAAGATAATATGGAGACTTGGCAATCTCATAAAGAAGAAAAAAAAGATTATCATTTAACAACATTTTTGCATGCTCGTCAGGCTGAAGATGATAATGATCGAGAAATAGAAATAGATAAAAAAAATCATGGTCGCATTGTAAAAAATTCCCGTCAAAAGAAAAATAATAAACACTATAACAGCAGCAAATATCATAAAGAAGAAATTCGTACTTCTAATCGTAATAAAAAACACATTAAACAAAAAAATAAACCTATCTTATTACAGCAAGTTTTTAAAAAACCTGAATCTATTATTAATAGAGACGTTATTATCAGCAATACTATTTCTGTATCTGATTTAGCAAATAAAATGGCAATAAAAAGCTCTGAAGTAATCAAAACTATGATGAATATGGGAATTATAGGAACTATTAATCATATTCTTGATCAAGATACAGCTCAGCTAATTGCAGAGGAAATGGGTCATAAAGTTACTGTACATCGTGAAAATGAATTAGAAGAATTAATTATGCAAGATCGTGATACAGGAAATAATGTTTCTATTACTAGAGCTCCAGTAGTAACTATAATGGGACATGTTGATCATGGTAAAACATCATTATTAGATTACATTCGTTCAACAAAAACAGCATTCTACGAAGCTGGAGGAATCACACAAAATATTGGTGCTTATCATGTGAATACTAATTTAGGTTCTATTACTTTTTTAGATACACCTGGTCATTCAGCTTTTACTGCAATGAGATCTCGTGGAGTTCAAGTAACTGATATTGTTGTTTTAGTTGTAGCAGCAGACGATGGAGTCATGCCACAAACTATTGAAGCCATTCAACATGCAAAAGATGCTCATGTTCCATTAATCGTTGCTATTAATAAAATTGACAAGATAGATTCTGATATTGATAAAATAAAAAATGATTTAATGAAATATAATATTCTTTCAGAAGAATGGGGCGGTGAAAATATTTTTGTACCTATTTCCGCAAAAACAGGAAAGGGTATTAATCAATTATTAAACACAATTTTATTACAAGCAGAAATGTTAGAGTTACAAGCAGTTTCTACTGGTATGGCTGAGGGTGTAGTTATAGAGTCTTCTCTTGATAAAGGTCGAGGACCAATAGCTACGGTATTAGTTCAAAAAGGAAATTTAAGTAAAGGAGATATAATTTTATGTGGATTCGAATACGGTCGTATTAAAACTTTACGTAATGAAACTGGAAGTGAAATATTCAGTGCTGGACCATCTATTCCGGTGGAAATTTTAGGATTATCTAAAGTTCCATTTTCAGGGGATATAGTTACTGTAGTCCGTGATGAAAAAAAAGCCAAAGAAGTTGCATCTTATCGCAAAGAAAAATCTCGTGAAACAAAATTATCAAATCAAAATAAAATAAATTTAGACAATATGTTTGATAGTATAAAAAAAGATGATTTTTCTGAATTAAAAATCATTCTAAAATCTGATATACAAGGATCTTTAGAAGCAATTTCTGGAGCTTTGTTGAAATTATCTACTAATGAAGTCAAAGTCAAAATAATAGGATCAGGTATCGGAGGTATCACAGAAACAGATGCTTCTTTAGCTTTAGCATCAAATGCTATTATTTTAGGATTTAATGTTCGAGCTGATACCTCTGCTAAAAAAATAATTAATACTGAACATTTAGATTTAAGATATTATTCAGTTATTTATGATTTACTAGATGAAGTAAAAGCCGCTATGGCAGGTCTTTTGTCACCTGAGTATAAAGAAAAAATCATTGGTTTAGCTGAAGTAAGAAATACATTCAAATCTCCTAAATTTGGTTTAATCGCCGGTTGTATGGTTGTAGAAGGAACTATTAAACGTAGTAATCCCATCCATATATTAAGAGATAATATAGTTATATATGAGGGTGAATTAGAATCTTTACGTCGTTTTAAAGAAGATGTAAATGAAATACGCAATGGATTAGAATGTGGAATTGGTATAAAAAATTATAACGATATACGTATCGGAGATATCATAGAAGTTTTTGAAGTTAATGAAATTAAAAGAATTTTATAAATAAAATGATGTTTTTTATAAAAAGTTAATTTGGTAATATGATTATGGAACAATTGTTTAATCGATCTATTCGAATTTCTCAAGAATTACAAAAAAAAATAGCTATGATTATACAGTATTCACTTAACGATCCTCGTATTGAAACAATAATCACAGTTTCGGAAGTGCAGTTGTCTAAAGATTTATCTCATGCTCAAGTATTTATTAGTTTTTTAAAAAGTGATGATGAATTAAATATAAAAAAATTGTTAATTATATTAAACAAAGCTTCTGGTTATATTCGTAAATTATTATGTAAAAAAATGAGATTAAGAATTATCCCAAATATTATTTTTTATCATGATGATTCTTTATTAAGAGGTAGAAAAATTTCTTTAATTTTAGATAATGTAATAAAAAATAAGAAAAAATTTTTGTATGAATAAAATAAAGGACAAATAGATGTTTTTTTATAAAAAACGCAATGTTCATGGATTTTTATTATTAGATAAGCCTCAAGGCATTTCTTCTAATAATGCTTTGCAGAAAGTTAAGAAGATTTTTAGTGCAAAAAAAGCAGGATATATTGGCACTCTAGATCCTTTAGCAACAGGCATGCTTCCAATTTGTTTTGGTGAATGTACAAAATTTGCTTATTACTTAACGAAATCTGATAAACGATATCATGTCATTGCTAAACTAGGTGAAAAAACATCCACCTCTGATTCTGATGGTGTTATTTTAAATAAACGTCCTATTCTCTTTACTGCTTCTCAACTGCAATGTTCTATAAAAGAACTGACTGGTTCAATTAATCAAATTCCTTCAATGTATTCAGCAATAAAATGTAATGGTATACCTTTATATAAATATGCACGTCAAGGATTAAATATAAAACGTAATACAAGAAAAATTTCAATATATAATATATATTCAATACGTCAAGAGAAAAATTTAATCGAATTTAAAGTTTTTTGTTCAAAAGGAACATATATTCGAACACTTGTAGAAGATTTAGGCGAAAAATTAGGTTGTGGAGCTCATGTCATTTTTTTACGTCGTTTGCAAGTAGGATCATTTTCTGATACTAAATTAGTTAAAATATCTGATATATATAAATTATTAAACCAAAAGGATATTAAAAATATTGATTTTTTTAAAAAAATAGATGATTTGTTAATGCCCATAGATAGTCCTATAGATTTTTTGCCTAAAGTATATCTTTCTCCTAAAGAATTATACAGTTTTCAACTGGGACAAGCAGTATATTCTCATTCTGATATAAAATATAGTTTAGTGCGCGTAATAGAAAAAAAAAATAACAAATTTGTCGGATTAGGAAAGATTAATAAAGAAGAATTATTAATTCCATACCGACTATTGTCTACATTTAGCAATTAAGTTATTCACTGTTAAATTTTAGATTAGCATGATATTATTTTTATATAACTGAATTTAGTTATTAGTACTTTAATATATTTTAAATATATGGAGCATTATTATATGTCTTTATCTGCAATAGATACAAAAAAAATTATTTTAAAATATGGTAAATCTAAACAAGATAGTGGAATAACAGAAGTACAAGTTGTCCTCTTAACAACTCAAATTAATCATCTTCAAACACATTTTTCTAAACATAAAAAAGATCATTGTAGTCGTAGAGGTCTTTTAAATATGGTATCAAAACGTCGTAAACTATTAAATTATTTAAAGAAAAAAAATACATCTCGTTATACTCATCTAATTGAAGATTTACATCTAAGACGATAAATAATTGATATAAAACTCATAAAGTTAAAAATTTTATATTAATAAAAATATATTTTTACAAAGGGCTTCTTTAGCCCTTTTTTTACAATTTATAGATCAAATAATAATATTTATTGATCATAAAAAAGTTTTAAAATGTAATTCATTTTTATTAACAAGTTTGTTTTATGTTAAGGATATTATTTTGCTAAATCCAATTGTACGTAAATTTCAATATGGTCAACATACGATTACTTTAGAGACTGGCATAATGGCTCGACAAGCTACAGCTTCTGTTATGGCTAGTATGGATGACACAGCAGTTTTCGTTACTGTTGTTGGACAAAAAAAAATAAATACAGGACAGAAATTTTTTCCACTTACTGTTAATTATCAAGAACGTACATATGCTGCGGGTCGCATACCTGGTGGTTTTTTTAGAAGAGAAGGTCGTCCAAGTGAAAATGAAATATTAACAGCTCGATTAATAGATCGACCTATTCGCCCATTGTTTCCAAAAAACTTTTTAAACGAAGTTCAAATAATTGCGACAGTAGTATCAGTAAATCCACAAATTAATCCTGATATAATCTCTATTATAGGTGCATCTGCAGCACTTAGTTTATCAGGAATGCCATTCTATGGTCCAGTAGGTGCTGCTAGAGTGGGCTATATTAATAATCAATATATATTGAATCCTATTAGCGATAATATGAAAAGTAGTTCTTTAGATTTAGTAATTTCAGGAACTCAAAATGCTGTTTTAATGGTAGAAGCTGAATCAAAAATACTTAGTGAAGAAAAAATCTTAGGAGCTATTATATTTGGTCATCAACAACAACAGGTAGTAATTAATAATATTCGTTCTTTGTCAAATGAAGCAAGTAAATTACCTTGGATCGTATCTTATCCAGATACTAATAAAATACTAGAATCAAAAATCATTGAATTATCTGGAAAAGATATAAGTAATGCTTATTTTATTTTAGATAAGCAAGAAAGATTTGAAAAATTAAATTTTATTAAAGAAGAGATAGTAAAATTATTTTTTGAGGAAAACACAAACACAGATATCATAGAAATAGAAAATATCTTTCAAAAAATTGAAAAAAAAATTGTTCGGGACCGTATATTAAATAATCAAACACGTATTGATGGACGTGAAAAAGATATGATTCGTGCTTTAGATGTTCGAACTGGTGTTTTACCTCGAACACATGGTTCCGCTTTATTTACTAGAGGAGAAACTCAATCTTTAGTTTGTGTTACTTTAGGAACGTCTCGAGACGCACAAAATTTAGATGAATTATTAGGAGACAGAACGGATAATTTTTTATTTCATTACAATTTCCCCCCTTATTCTGTAGGAGAAATAGGGATGGTAGGATCGCCAAAAAGAAGGGAAATTGGACATGGTCGTCTTGCTAAAAGAAGTCTTTTAGCTGTTATGCCTAAAATAGATGATTTTCCTTATACTATTAGAATAGTATCTGAAATTACTGAATCTAATGGTTCTTCTTCTATGGCTTCTGTTTGTGGTGCATCTTTAGCTTTAATGGATGCTGGTGTGCCTATTAAATCAGCTGTTGCCGGAATAGCAATGGGATTAGTTAAAGAAGGAGATAAATATGTATTACTATCAGATATCTTGGGTGATGAAGATCATTTAGGGGATATGGATTTTAAGGTTTCTGGTACAGAAGAAGGAATTACAGCATTGCAAATGGACATGAAAATTGAAGGTATCAACAATGAAATTATGCATGCCGCTTTAAGTCAAGCAAAATCAGCTAGATTACACATCTTGAATGTAATGAATCAAGCATTAAGTACATCAAGAAGTGAAATTTCTGAATTCGCTCCTCGAATTCATACCATCAAAATAAATCCTGAAAAAATTAAAGATGTGATTGGAAAAGGAGGTTCTGTAATTCGAATGCTTACTGAAGAAACTGGTACTATAATTGAGATCGAAGATGATGGGACAGTAAAAATATCAGCTACTGTTAGAGAAAAAGCAAAAAATGCTATTCGTCGAATTGAAGAAATTACAGCTGAAATTGAAGTTGGTCGTATTTATTCTGGAAAAGTTACTCGAATTGTTGACTTTGGTGCTTTCGTTTCTATCGGTATCGGAAAAGAAGGTTTAGTGCATATTTCGCAAATTTCTGATAAAAGAGTCGAAAAGGTATCTAATCATTTAAAAATAGATCAAATAATATCTGTAAAAGTTTTAGAGATAGATCGTCAAGGGAGATTAAGATTAAGTATTAAAGAAATAGAAAGCTCTATTATTTCTAATAAAGTAATAAATAATTCTATTATCTGATATAATTGTATTTATTTAACGTTTTTATATTGATTTTAAATTAAGCTTTAAAAAACATTTTTTAATAAAATATAGCTTTATATCTTTTCAAATAGTACCATATATATAGTATAAAAATTAATTCATCTTATTTTAAAGATTATTTTGATTTAGAATGGGTATATAATTTTTTAAAAAATAAACTTCAATAAGTTGCTAATGTTATTTTTTATAGATATTGTGTATCTAAAAAATCATTAGCAATAACTAATAAATATTATTATTGATTCTTAAAAAATTCAATTTTTTATTTGTTAAATCATTTAATTTGAGCCGGTTCACAACTTTTCAATGAGAATAAATAAATATTTTCATAATGAGCTATGTAGACTGGCCACTGTAACTTAAAAGGCATATCTACTGCATGACTCATATTGAAAGCACGTTTTCTTTTCTTGGTTTAAATCCTTTTATTATTCAATCTTTAACTGAAATGGGATATGTTAAACCTTCTCCTATTCAAGCAGCTTGTATTCCTTTGCTTTTAGAAGGACGTGACGTATTAGGCATGGCACAAACTGGAAGTGGTAAAACAGCTGCTTTTTCATTACCTTTATTACATAATCTTGATATTAATTTAAAAGCCCCTCAAATATTAGTACTAGCTCCTACAAGAGAATTAGCTGTTCAAGTGGCTGAAGCTTTTTCAGACTTCTCTAAACACATGATTGGAATACATGTATTACCTTTATATGGTGGGCAAAGATATGAACTGCAATTACGTGCATTGCGACAAGGTCCACAAATTGTTGTAGGAACTCCAGGAAGGCTGTTAGATCATTTAAAAAGAGGAACACTTAATCTTTCAAATTTACATGGATTAGTTTTAGATGAGGCAGATGAAATGCTACGTATGGGATTTATAGAAGATGTAGAAACAATTATGACACAAATCCCAAAAGAACATCAGACTGCATTATTTTCAGCTACAATGCCAGAAGCAATACGTCGTATTTCTAAAAGGTTTATGAAAAATCCACAAGAAATTAAAATACAGTCTAATATTACTACTCGTCCAGATATCAAACAAAGTTATTGGATGGTATATGGTCGTAAAACTGATGCATTAATTCGTTTTTTAGAAGCAGAAGATTTTTCTGCTACAATTATTTTTGTTAGAACTAAAAATGCAACTTTGGAAGTTTCTGAAGCTCTAGAAAGAAATGGATATAATAGTGCGGCATTAAATGGAGATATGAATCAAGCATTACGAGAACAAACTTTAGAAAGATTAAAAAACGGTCGATTAGATATTTTAATTGCGACGGATGTTGCGGCACGGGGTTTAGATGTTGATCGTATTAGTTTTGTTATTAATTACGATATTCCTATGGATTCAGAGTCTTATGTTCATCGTATAGGTCGTACAGGTCGTGCAGGTCGTGCAGGTCGTGCATTATTATTTGTTGAAAATAGAGAACGACGTTTATTACGCAATATAGAACGTACTATTAAACAGTCGATTCCAGAAGTTCAATTACCAAAAATAGAATTATTATGTCAAAGACGTCTTGAACAATTCGCAAAAAAAGTACAACAACAGTTAGAAAGTAGAGATTTAGATGAATATAGTGCATTGTTAGAAAAATTATATTCTACAGATGATTTGGATATAAAAACATTAGCAGCTGCTCTTTTAAAAATGGCTCAAGGTGAAAGACCTTTAATTATTAAACCAGATTTAATAAATCGTTCTTCTCGCGATTCTTTTTTAAAAGATAATCACCGATCTGAAGACAATAGAAATATTCGAATACGTCGTGAACGTCGTCGTGACAATCAAGATATAGATTTATATCGAATCGAAGTTGGGCGCAATGATGGAGTGGAAGTACGTCATATAGTTGGAGCAATTGCTAACGAAGGAAATATTAATAGTCGGAACATTGGTAATATTAGACTTTTTTCTTCGTATTCTACAATTGAATTACCTAAAGGACTGTCTAAAGATTTATTACAAAAATTTATTCGTACTAGAATTTTAAATAAACCAATAAATATACAACTATTGAGGGATTCTAGAACGTATGAAAGCAAAACGTCTAATCGTTCTATTTTCAATAGAGATAAAAATAGTAATCGTCGTTTTTCTGAAAACAGTTTAAATAAATCTAATACATCTCAAAAGAATGAATCTAAGTCGTCGTTTTTCCGTCGTAGAAGTGTTTAATGTTTTATTTTATGCCGCTCTGCGGCATATTCCTATTATTTCTGAAAATATAATTTAATTATGATTAATATTTTGTTTTAAAGCCATTGCTTCAATTTCTATCTTTACATTTTTAGGTAGTGCTTTAACTTCAACACATGATCGAGCTGGAAATTCTGATTTGTTTTCTATAAAAAATTTCATATAAATTTCATTAATAATATCAATTTTTTTTAAATTAGTAGTAAAAACTGTTGTTTTTATAATATCTTTTATTTGAAATCCTGCATGGCTTAAAATAGATTTTATATTCATCAGTACAAGATATGTCTGTTCAGCGATATTTTCAGGTATATGATTAGAAATAACATCAACGGGTATTTGACCTGATAATATAATAAAATTATCTATTTTAATAGCTTGAGAATAAGGCCCAATAGGTTTTGGAGCTTTTTTAGTTTTAATTATATTATTCATAGAATGCCGTTTTATTTGTAGTAACTAGAAAAATTTACATATTAATAAGATCATTGATAAGATAAAACTATGTTTTTAGAAAACTCTTTTTCACAATATTGACATTTTAAATTTATATTATGAAACTTGTCTTTTTTAAAAATAAAACTAGATGTTATAAAATTATGATTACTAACACAATTACTATTTGGACAGATTAAAATTCTATTAATTTTTTTAGGTAATGTTGGAAATACTTTTCCTACTAAATTGTATTCATTAATATAATTAACAGTGGCATGTGGAGCATAAATTGCTAATTGATTAATTTGATCATCACTTAAAAAAGTATTTTCAATTTTAATGATATCTTTTTTTTCTAATTTTTTAGACGGTAAATTTAAACCTATAGTAATGCGTTTTTCTGTTTCAGTAAATCTAAACAAAGATAGTAACTTAAAACCAATATTTGCGGGAATGTGATCAATTACAGTACCAGATTTAATAGCTTCTACTTGCAGTTTATTTATTTGCATATTATAAGTGTTGTTTTATTAATACTAAAGATAAAATTGCTTGACGTGCATAAATTCCGTTTGCTGCTTGTTTAAAATACCAAGCATATGGCGTATAATCTACGTCACGATCTATTTCGTCTATACGAGGAAGAGGATGTAATATTTTTAAATTATTACGTGCGTTTTTTAAAGTAGTTGTATGCAATACAAATTTTGATTTTTCGTTTGTATATTCAGTAGAATCTAATCTTTCTTTTTGAATACGCGTCATGTATAAAATATCTATTTCAGAAATAACTTCTTCGATGTTTTTGTATCTTTTCCAATAAATATTCTTTTTGTCAAGCATGTCATTAATATAATTTGGCATTATTAATGTATCAGGTGAAATAAAAAAAAATTTATTATTTTTGAATTTAGCTAGTGCTTGAGTTAGTGAATGTACTGTTCTACCATATTTTAGGTCTCCGACCATAGCAATATTTAAATTAGTAAGTCTATTTTGAGTTTCTTGGATGGTAAATAAATCTAAAAGTGTTTGCGTGGGGTGTTGATTTGCTCCATCACCCGCATTAAATACTGGTACGTTATTAGAAAATTCTACAGCTAAACGTGCAGATCCTTCTTGAGGATGTCGAATAATAATTGCGTCTACATAAGAGCTAATTACTGCAATAGTATCAGATAGTGTTTCCCCTTTTTTTTTTAAAGAAATATTGTTTCCGTCTGAAAAACCTACTATTGACGCTCCTAATCGATAAATTGCTGTCTCAAATGACAAACGAGTACGAGTAGATGCTTCAAAAAAACAACTAGCAATGATTTTATTTGTTAATAAATTAGGTTGAGATTTTTTTTTAAGAACAGCTGATTTATTCAAAACTAATTCTAATTCATTACGCTTGAGATCATTAATTGAAATTATACTTTTTTTATATAGAGAATTTCTCAAATTTTATTTTCCTTGATTTTTAAAGAAAAGATGGCATGAGATGATTTACAATATATGAAAAAATTACAAAAAATATTGCACATGTAACATTGAAATAATTCCTTGTAACTATATTAGTTTTTTAATTTTATTAAATATATTTATTATAAATTAATTTCTTTTAAGAGACTAGATACAAGAATAGATTTTATAGTATGTAATCTATTTTCTGCTTGTTCAAAAATAATTTCTTGATGTTTTTGAAAAACATCGTTTGTGATTTCCATACCATTTTTAAAATTATACTTTTGTAATATAGATTTTCCCATATTAGTGTTTTGATCATGTAATGCAGGAAGACAATGTAATACTTTTACCTGTGCATTATTAGTCATATCTAACATAGAATGATTAACTTGATAAGAGCGTAATAATTTAATTCTTTTATCCCATATTTCTTGACGTTCTCCCATCGATACCCACACATCAGTATAAATAAAATCTACGTTTTTTACACCCTCTTCAATTTTTTCAGTACATATTATATTTCCTTTTTTCTTTCTTGCCTCCTTTTGGCATAATATAAATAGATTTTTTTCTGGCCAGCATTCCTTGGGAGCAACTAAACGCAAATCTAATCCAACTAGTGATGCTGCTTCTAATAAACTATTTCCCATATTATTATGAGCATCTCCAACAAAAGCACATTTTATATGATGAAATTTTTTTTTTGGAAAGCTTTCTTTGATAGTTAATAGATCAGCAAGCAATTGGGTGGGATGAAATTTTTCAGTTAAACCGTTCCATACAGGTGCTTTTGAATATTTTGCTAAAATTTCTATTGTTGTGTGATCATGCCCTCTGTATTGAATACCATCATATAAACGTCCAAGTATTTTAGCAGTATCTTCAATAGATTCTTTTGTTCCAAGATGTGTACTACCTGGTCCGAGATATGTAACTTGGGCTCCTTGATCAAAAGCAGCTACTTCAAAAGAACATCTTGTACGAGTAGATTCTTTTTCGAAAATTAAAGCAATTTTTTTTCTTGTAAGTAATGGAATTTCTTGATTGTTTTTTTTATCTTTTTTTAGTTTTTGGGCTAGTGTAATAATATTTTTTAAATCTAAAGAAGAAAAATCTAATAGTCTTAAGCAATCACGTTGATAAAGATTATTCATATTAAAGTCTCAGTATTAAAAAACATTTATTGTTAATAAAATTGAAATTGAAGAAAAAGTATTTTTATAGTATATAATATTTTTATTAAATTAAAAACCATCATATTTATTACTAATTAAAAAATAAAAATTATTTAGCATAGAGAAAAAAACATGAATTTTTTTATAAAACACTGTAATTTAGATCAAGAAAAAACTGATTGTATAATAGTAGGTATTTTTGAATTATGCAAACTTTCTATTTCTGCAGATTACTTAGATAAGTGTAGTGATGGTTATATAACAAATCTAATTAAATTAGGTGATATAACAGGAAAAATAGGAGATACACTTATGTTGTATAACATTCCAAAAGTTTTTTCTCCAAGAATATTATTAGTTGGTTGTGGAAAAAAAGATGACATAAGTAGATCTTGTTTTAAAAAAATATTGAAAAGCACCACCAATGTATTAAAAAAAACTTCTATAAAAAATATTATTTATTCTTTTACTGAACTGAATATTAAGATTTACAATAATAATATATATTGGATAATTAGATCAATAGTATTATCTTTAAAAGAATTTTCGTATAAATTTTTAAAAATCAATAGTACTACTAAAAAGAGTATAAATTTAGACTTAATTACTTTAAATTTTTTTAAAAAAAATGATTTATTTGTAGGAAAAATAGCCTTAAAACACGCATTAGCAATTGATAAAGGAATTACCTCTGCAAAAAATATAAGTAATTTACCGCCTAATATTTGTAATCCATTCTATTTATCTTGCCAAGCTCAAAAACTAGCTCAAAGATATAAAAATAATGTTCTTGTAGAAGTTGTTGATATTAAACAAATGAAAAGTTTAAAAATGAATGCTTATGTAGCTGTTGGAGATGGTGCGAAAAATAAACCATTTATGTCTATAATAAAATATTCCAGTAATAATGTTGCCAACAATAAAGTGATTGCTTTAGTAGGAAAAGGTTTGACTTTTGATTCCGGAGGAATATCGATAAAACCAGCATTAAACATGCATGAAATGAAATATGATATGTGTGGTGCTGCAGCAGTATACGGTACTCTAATTATGGCTTCCGAATTACAGTTGCCTTTAACAATAATAGGAATTTTAGCTGGTTGTGAAAACATGCCAGGAGGAAATTCTTTCAGACCAGGAGATGTTTTAACTACTATGTCAGGTCAAACAGTAGAAGTATTAAATACTGATGCTGAAGGACGTTTAGTTTTATCTGATGTGTTAACATATTTAGAACGTTTTTCTCCAAATATAGTCATTGATATTGCCACTTTGACTGGAGCATGTGTTACGGCGTTAGGAGAATCTGTAAGTGGTCTTTTTACTAACAATGAAGATCTTGCTTTCGAGTTAAACAAAGCTTCACAGGAAACAGATGATAAAATATGGCGATTGCCATTATTTCCAGAATACCAAAAAGAATTACGTTCTACTATTGCAGATTTTACTAATGTAGGAAAAGGAAAAGCTGGTGCCATAACTGCAGCTTGCTTTCTTGAGAATTTTACGAAAAAATATAATTGGGCACATTTAGATATTGCTGGAACTGCATGGAAATCTAATAAAAACGAAGGAGCTACAGGTCGTCCTGTTGAACTTTTATGTCAATTTTTATTAAATCAATCAAACTATATATATTCTTAAGTAAATTAAATAATAAAGTATAATGATGTTTTTAATTAAAATACTGTCTTTTTAACACGGCAATATTGCCTTTTATTAATAAAAAGTTAAATATAATGGAAAAAATTTATAATCCTAAAAATATTGAAGAATCTTTATATAATTTCTGGGAAAAAAACGGATTTTTTAAACCTGATCATTCAAAAAAAAGAACTTTTTGTATCATGATGCCTCCTCCTAATATTACAGGTAGCTTGCATATGGGGCACGCTTTTCAACAAACTATTATGGATATATTAATTCGTTATCAAAGAATGAAAGGAAAGAATACTTTTTGGCAAGTGGGAACAGATCATGCTGGAATAGCAACACAAATATTAATAGAACAAAAAATCTTTTTAGAAGAAAATAAATCTAAAAAAGATTATTCTCGAGAAGATTTTATAAAAAAAGTTTGGAAGTGGAAGAGGCAATCTAATAATATTGTTACAAATCAAATGAGACGTTTAGGAATTTCTGTCGATTGGAATCATGAGAAATTTACTTTAGATCCTGATATTTCTATTGCTGTCAGAAAAGCTTTTATATTACTATACAAAAATAATTTAATTTACCAGAAGAAAAGATTAGTACATTGGGATTCAAAATTAGAAACTGTAATTTCAGATTTAGAAGTAGATCATCGTCTAATAAAAGGGAAAAAATGGCTTATTCGCTATCAAATTATTCAAAGTAATACCGCTATCTCAGATGATAGTAAAATAAAATATTTAGTAGTTTCTACTACTAGACCCGAAACTTTATTAGCAGATACAGCTATTGCTATACATCCCAAAAATGATAAATATAATAAACTTATTGGTCAATTTGTTAGATGTCCATTAATTAATAGAGTTATTCCTATCATTAGTGATGAATATGCTGATATAGAAAAAGGAACAGGTTGTGTAAAAATTACACCAGCGCATGACTTTAATGATTATAAAGTAGGGTACCGGCATAAATTACCAATGATTAATATTTTTTCTTTTGATGGACGAATCAAATCTGTTGCTGAAGTTTATAATTATAAAGGTGATATATCTAATGAATATAGTAGATCGATTCCAGATGAATTTCAAAACTTAGATATCTTATCTGCACGAATAAAAATTATTAAAGCAGTTCAACAGTTAGGATTATTAGAAAATATTGAAGAATGTAATATTGTTACTCCTTTTAGTGATAGAAGTGGCGTGATTATCGAACCCATGCTGACAAATCAATGGTATTTAAAAACATCAAAATTGGCTAAAGTAGCTTTAAAAGCTGTAAAAGATAAAAAAATAAAGTTTATACCAAAACAGTATGAAACTATGTATTCATCTTGGATGAAAAATATTGAAGATTGGTGTATTTCTCGCCAATTATGGTGGGGTCACCGTATTCCAGTTTGGTACGATGATCAAAAAAATATATATATTGGACAAAATGAAAAAGAAATACGTAAAGAATATTCTTTATCTGAGAATATATTGTTAACGCAAGATAATGATGTATTAGATACCTGGTTTTCTTCTGGATTATGGACTTTTTCTACGTTAGGATGGCCTAAAAAAACCACATTTTTAAAACTTTTTCATCCAACTAATATTTTGGTTAGCGGTTTTGATATTATTTTTTTTTGGATCGCTAGAATGATTATGTTAACAATGTATTTTATAAAAGATGAAAAAGGTATACCAGAAGTTCCTTTTAAAAATGTTTACATAACAGGTTTAATTCGAGATGAAGATGGAAATAAAATGTCAAAATCAAAAGGAAATGTAATCGATCCTTTAGACATGATAGATGGAATTTCTTTAAATGCATTAATTAAAAAAAGAACAAGTAATTTATTACAACCTAATTTATCTACTAAAATTATTAAATGTACTATAAAACAATTTCCTCAAGGTATTCCACCTAATGGTACAGATGCGTTGCGTTTTACTTTTTCAGCTTTAGCATCTAGTACACGAGATATTAAATGGGATATGAATAGACTAAAAGGATATCGTAATTTTTGTAATAAACTTTGGAATGCTAGTCGATTTGTTTTAATTAACACAAAAAATCATATATTTTTAACAGTTTCTGTTAAAGAAAAAATGTTATTAATCAATAAATGGATTTTAATAGAATTGAATAATACAATAAAATTGTACTGTCACTCATTAGATACTTATCGTTTTGATATAGCTGCTAATATTTTATATGATTTTGTTTGGAATGTATTTTGTGATTGGTATTTAGAATTTGCAAAGATAGTAATTAAAATAGGTTCTTCTGAAGATATATATTCTACTAAAAATATTTTAGTACATGTGCTCGAATTAATTTTAAGATTAGCTCATCCTATCATTCCATTTATTACTGAAATAATTTGGCAGCGCATTAAGTTGATTAAAAATATTAAAGATAAGACGATTATGTTAAAAGATTTCCCGAAGTACAATAATCAATTATGTGATAATAAAACATTACTTCATATAAATTTTATAAAATCCATAGTTATCTTTTTAAGAAATATTAGAATTAATATGAACATTAGTGCTACTAAATTAATACCATTATTTTTATATAATATTACTACTGAACAAGAACTAATTATTAAAGAAAATACTTCATTATTAAAAAAAATATCTTTTTTAGATAGTATTACAATACTTTTTCAAAAATGTGATAAAGATTTATATATCAAAGAAATTATTGAAGGGGTTGAAGTTCTCATTCCCATGCTAAAAATAGTAAATAAAGAAGTTGAATTGCAAAGATTGATAAAAGAAGAAAAAAAAATAAAATTAAACATATTAAATATTCATAAAAAAATTTTAAATAAAAATTTTTTAGAAAATGCACCAGAAAACATAGTCAAAAAAGAAAAAGATAAATTTTTCAAATTAAATAAAATATATAAAAAATTATTAGAACAAATAAAAATTTTTAACAATTTTACTGATAAAAAATAATTATCATCAACATTTTATATATCATCTATATAATTATTACAGGTATTTTACATGGCACTTCTACATAATTTAATTTCTAAAAAAGAACTTAAAAAACGTATGTTTTCTGATAAAGAACCTCGTTTAACATTATCTTTTTATAAATATTTTACTATTATGAATCCCCAAGAATATCGAAATAAAATTTATGAAATTTTTTATAAATATAATGTTCTAGGAAGAATTTATATAGCTAGTGAAGGTATCAACGCGCAAATAAGTGTTCCAAGAAAAAATTTTTTTAATCTAAAAAAATTTTTATATGGATTTGATGTAAAATTGAATAATTTACGTCTTAATCAATCTTTAAATAATCAAAGATCTTTTTGGGTTCTTTCTGTAAAGGTTAGAAAAAAAATTGTACAAGATGGAATTATAGAACCTTTCTTTAATCCTAAAAATGTTGGTATTTATATCAAATCAAAAACAGTTAATTTGATGTTAAATGATAAAAAAACAATTTTTGTTGATATGAGAAATTCTTATGAATATGCAATTGGTCATTTTGAAAAAGCGATAGAAATTAAAAGTGAAACGTTTCGAGAACAATTGCAAATTGTGGTAAAGTTAATGCAACATGCTAAAAATAAAAAAATCGTTATGTATTGTACAGGTGGTATTCGATGTGAAAAAGCTACTGCTTGGATGCGGTTTAATGGTTTTAAATATGTTTATCATTTAGAAGGAGGTATTATTGGTTATGTACATGATGCAAAAAAAAATGGATTACCGATCCTTTTTAAAGGAAGAAATTTTGTATTTGATAATCGTATGAGTGAAAAAATATCAAATGAAGTTATATCAAATTGTAAACAATGTCATGAGCCTTCTGATACTTATATTAATTGTAGTTATAATCTATGTCATCTTCTTTTTATTCAGTGTGCAAATTGTGCTATTACTTTTAATAATTGTTGTTCTTTAATCTGCATGAAAAAACATACTGAAGAAAATATTTTTTAGTTGATATTATGATAAATATTCTAAAAATTATTTCTTCACGACATCTCTTTCTAAAGATTCCCAATATAACAACTGTTCTTCTAATTTTTTTTCTTGTTGAGCTAATATTTTTAATATTGATAATTTTTCTTCTAATTTTTTTTTGAAAAAATTTGGTTTGCTAATTTCTTCCTGCAACTTATTAATATTAAATTCTATTTTTTCTATAGAGAAAAAAATTTGATTAAATTCTTTTTTTGAATTGTTTTTAGTTTTATTAATTAGAGGAAAGTTGGATTGATTTTTTTTTATTTTTTTTGTTACAAAGTTATTATTTTGTTTTTTTAAAGACTCATAATTACCAATATGAGTTTGAATCAATCCGTTTTTTTCAAAATACCAACATTTATTTACTGTATTATTAATAAAATTTTCATCATGACTAACTATTAAAACAGTACCTTGGTAATCAATAATAATTTTTTCTAATAATTGCAAGGTATCTAAGTCTAGATCATTTGTAGGTTCATCAAGAATTAAAACATTGCTTGGTTTTAAAAATAATCTAGCTAAAAGCAATCTATTACATTCTCCTCCGGATAGTGTTTTTACTAAAGATTTTAGTTCGTTAGGTTTAAAGAGAAAATTTTTTAGATATCCTATTATGTGTTGTTCTTTTCCGTTTAATATCATTTTCTCTTTTCCATAAGATATATTATCGATAATAGATTTATTTTGATCTAGCACAGATCTGTTTTGATCAAAATATGATATTTGCAATCCCGTACCTGTATAAATTTTTCCTTTTTGAGGTTTTTTTTCTCCTATAAGAATTTTTATCATAGTGCTTTTCCCGCATCCATTACTCCCAATAATTCCTAATTTATCGCCATGTTGAATTATTGATGAAAAGTTTTTAATAATAATTTTATTATGTATTAGAAAATCTACATTTTCTAATTTAAAAATTATTTTTCCTAGATGATTTTTAGATTGATTAATGTTAATATTAGTCAACTTTTCTATTTTTTTGTAATCTTTATGTTGTTGTCTTAATTTTTTTAAATTTTTAACTCTTCCTTCATTTCGAGTAGAACGCGCTTTAATACCTTTTTTAATCCAGAGTTCTTCTTTTTCCAAGTTTTTATCAAATAGTTTTTTTTGTATAATTTCAATGCGATTACTTTCATTTTTCAATTTTATAAAATTTTTATAATCTCCTGGCCAGGAAACTAATTTTCCACGATCAAGATCTATAATACGTGTGCATATATTTTGAATAAAACTTCTATCATGTGATACAAATAATATACTTCCAGGAAATTTTTTTAAAAAATTTTCGAGCCATTTAACGGTTGTCATATCTAAGTGATTAGTAGGTTCATCTAGTAATAATATGTCAGGTTCTCCGATTAATGCACGACCTAATGCTACTTTTCTTAATAAACCTCCTGATAGTTTAGATAATAAAATATTTTTATCTAATTTAATTATTTCAATTATCTGTTCTATTTTTGTAATTTGATTTATATTTTTTTTTTTACTATATTCTTGTTTACATAATCCTAAACTAATAAAATCATATATAGAAATATTAAGATTATTAGGATTTTCTTGTTTTAAATAACTAATATTTATATTTTTTTTATAAACAATATGACCTTGATCTAATTCTTGTTTTTTGTTAATAATCTTTAAAAGAGTAGATTTTCCAGTACCATTTTTACCGATTAAACATACTCTTTCATTTTCATTTATATACAGTGTACTATTTTTTAAAATTTCTAAATTACTAAATGATAAATAAGCATCTTGAATATTAATTAAAGACATAAACTATTCTATCCTTTAATTTTATTGAATGTGTGTTATTAACCAAGAATGGTAAATATTTGAATCTTTTAAATAATCTTTTGATTGTGTTTTTTTCGTAATATTTTTTGAGTTTAATTGCATTTTGCGAAGGTAATCAATATTAATTTTAAAATTTCGTGTAGAACTTGAAAAAATAATACTACCATTATCACGTAAAATTTTTTTTAAATAAATCATTATATCGAGATAATCTCTCTTTAAATCAAAGGATTGTCTCATTTTTTTAGAATTTGAAAAAGTAGGTGGATTGATAAATATTAGATCAAATTGTTGTTTGGTTTCTTTTATCCAATTCAAACAATCGGATTGAATGAAATTATGTTTAGAACTAGTTAAATGATTAATAGACATATTTTGCATAGACCATTTTATATAAGTATTAGACATGTCTACACTCGTAGTGCTATTTGCTCCTCCTAGTCCAGCATAAACGCTTGCAGTTCCAGTATACGAAAATAAATTTAGAAAATCTTTTCCTTTAGACATTTCTCCTAATAATTTTCTTATCATCCTCTTATCTGAAAATAGTCCAGTATCCAAATAATCTATTATATTGACTAAAAATTTTGCATGATATTCTTTTATAATAAAAAAACTATCACTATTAAATAGTTTATTATACTGTGTTTTATTTTTATTTTTATGTCTGATTTTTAATATTATATTGTTGATAGAAATAGCTAATATTTCTTTAGTATGATAAATAGCATGACATAATCTTTTAAATGCTTTTTTATAATTTATTAATTTTGGGGCTTTGTATTCCTGAATCACTATCCATTTATTATAAACATCTACTATTATATTATAATTAGGTAAATCAGCATTGTATACACGAAAACATTCTATTTGTTCTAGATTAGTCCATTTTTTTAATTTTTTAACATTTTTTTTTAATCTATCTTTATATTCATTATTTTCAATATTAGAGCTTTGTGTACAAATTCTATAATTTTTTTGAATACAGTTTAATGCTCCATTTTTAAAAAAAAATTCTTCATGTGCATGCATTTGTAAAAAATTTAATAAGAATGTAGATGAACTAAATACTGATAATTTCCAATTAGTAAAATATTTTTTTGATATTACCCCTAATTGTATATATACACCTACTAATTGATTTTCAGTTTGGTGTCTTTCTCCATATGGTGGATTACTTAATAATATTCCTACTTCTTTTTTATTATAAGTGTTTTTTAGATCATTTAAATCTTGTGTAAAAAATTGAATTATATTTAACAGGCCCGCATTTGATGCATTAATTCTAGCTTTTTTTATAATTTCAGGGTTATAATCGTAACCTATAAAGTAACTTTTAAAACATTTTTTTATTCCTATTTCAAATCTTGCTTTAGCTTCTTTAAGAGTTTCCTCCCATAATTTTTTATTATATTTTTTCCATGATTTAAATCCCCATTGTGATCTTGTTAATCCAGGTGCTCTATCAGAAGCTATCATAGCTGCTTCAATTAATAATGTTCCTGAACCGCACATTGGATCTATCATTGGAATGGATTTATCCCATTGAGAACTTAATACAATAGCTGCGGCTAAATTTTCTTTAATAGGAGTAATATGACAAAATTTTCGATATTCTCTCTTGTATAGAGATTCTCCGCTTAAATCTAGCATAATATGTATTGTATAATTAAATAAAAATGATCTTATTCGAATATCAGGTTTAGTAAGATTGATATTAGGACGAAAAGAATATTTTTTTTTAAATTGATCTACAATGGCATCTTTTATTTTTAAAGCTCCAAATAAACTATTACGAATAATATCATTTGTTCCTTTAAAATTCACTAAAAAAGTATTATTTACATCGAAAATTTCAGACCAATTAATACTATATACATTACGATAAAGATCGTCAATATTGTCTATATGAAATTTTTTTATACATATAAAAATACGTGAGGCAATTCTACTCCACATCAAACTTTTATATAATAAAATATCATTTCCTTGAAAATAAATTCCTCCATTTTTTATATTTAAAATTTTAGCTCCTAAAAACAAAAGTTCTTTTTCTAGTAATTTTTCAGTTCCAAAATTTGTACTTGCAAATAAATAGTTCATTTTTATACTTATTTTGTTAAGTTTAAAATTATTTATTTTATAAAGAATTTGATATCTATTTAATAATAAATATGAATAGATAAGAATTTATAAAGATAATTATTTTAAATATGATGAATAATTCTTCTAACGAGTTTTGGACCATGATATACTAAACCAGAATAAATTTGTATTAAAGTAGCACCTGATAAAATTTTTTCTTTTGCTGAAGCTATAGAATTAATTCCTCCTACTCCAATAATAGGAATCTTTCTTTTTAAAATTTTTGATAATATTAAAATGATATCAGTGCTTTTTTTTTGTAAAGGTAAACCACTTAATCCCCCTTGCTCTAGACTATTTTTTAATCCAGATACTGATGAGTGATCTAATGTTGTATTTGTTGCAATAACTGCATCTATTTTATATTTAATTAATTGTTTTGCAATAATAATTAATTCTTTTTTCGATAGATCTGGTGAGATTTTGATAGCGATAGGAACGTATTTAAAATATTTTTTTTGTAGTTCTCGTTGTTTTTTTTTGATTTTTTTCAGTAAATTTTGAAAGAGTATTCCGTATTGTAAGTTTCTTAAACTTATGGTATTAGGTGATGAAATATTAATAGCAATATAGCTGGCGTAAATATAAATTTTTTCTATGCATATCAAGTAATCATTAATTGCATTTTCAATGCTAGTATTTTTATTTTTTCCAATATTAACACCTATGATTCCTTTGAAATTAGATTTTTTTATGTTTTTAATTAAATTGTCTATTCCAAGGTTATTAAAGCCCATTCTATTAATTATTCCTTCCATAGAAACTATTCTAAATATTCTAGGTTTGGGATTTCCAATTTGAGGTAAAGGAGTAACTGTACCTACTTCAATAAAACCAAATCCCATTTCAGACAAGGCTTCGATATATTCTCCATTCTTATCTATTCCTGCTGCAGCACCTAGTTTATTTTTAAAAATTAAACCCATACACTTGATTTCTTTTAATGGTTTTCTAAATGTACGAAAAAAATTGAATAATTGAATTTTTTCGATTTTAAGATATTTTAGTGTCAAAAAATGAGCTTTTTCAGGATCTATTAAAAATAAAAGTTTACGAATTAAATAATAAAACATTATAATTCCTTTTTAATATAAAGTAAAATTTAATAAAATAAATGATAAGATTTTATTTTATACATATTTATTTTAAAAGATGTTATTTTTTTTTCAAAAATTGATAACTTTTTTATTTATGTTATATTTTTACAATATATCTAAATTTTTAACAGTTTTTATATAAATACAAAATTATGTAATTTAGTATATAAAAATTAAAAATAAGGAGTACAAAGAAAATAAAACATACTATGAAACGATATAATTATCCAATAATAAAAACATTACTTGATACTGATGCATACAAGCTTCATATGCAACAAGCTGTTTTTTATCATTATAAAAATGTAGATGTAGTTGCTGAATTTCTTTGTAGAGGAGATAATTTTTTAGGGTGTTATGCTAATGTTTTATATGAACAGATTAGTATGATGAGATCTTTATCTTTAAGTCATGAAGAATATATTTATATGACCTCTTTTCCTTTCTTCAAGAAAGAATATTTACATTGGTTGAGAAAATTTCGTTATAATATTTCACAAGTTAAAATAAATAATTATCAAGGTCAATTGCATATCCGTATAAGTGGGTTATGGAAAGAAGTAATATTATGGGAAGTTCCTATTTTAGCACTAATTAGTGAAGTTTTTCATGCTAATTTTTCCCCGGAAATTACTTCTAAGACCGCTGTACGATATTTAGATAATAAATTAATAAAATTTTTTCAACATGCAAAATATGTAGATTTATCTCGTTTAAAAATTGTTGACTTTGGTACAAGAAGAAGATTTTCTTATGATGTACAATATTCTATAGTTAAAAGATTGAAAGAAACTTTTCCTTTTTTAGTAGGTTCCAGTAATTATCATATAGCACGTATTTTAAAATTGATACCATTTGGAACTCAAGCTCATGAATGGTTTCAAGCACATCAGCAAATTAGTTCTAGTTTAAAAAAAAGCCAGACTATGGCATTAAAAACATGGTTAAATCAATATCAAAATCATTTAAGTATTGCTCTTACAGATTCGATTACAATGGATTCTTTTTTGCGAGATTTTAATTTATACTTGACCTCTGCTTATACAGGAATTAGGCACGATTCGGGAGATCCAGTAAAATGGGGTGAAAAAGCTCTTAAACACTATGAAAAATTAGGGATAGATCCTGGTACTAAAACTTTATTGTTTTCAGATAATTTAAATTTTAAAAAAATTATATCTCTTTATAAAAAATTTCATAATAGAATCAATGTAGTTTTTGGTATAGGAACAAAATTAACTTGTGATATCCCTTACGTAAAGCCATTAAACATTGTAATTAAATTAGTAAAATGTAATGGAAAACCCGTTGCTAAAATATCTGATAGTCCAGGAAAAACGTTTTGTTTAGATAAAAAATTTTTAAAAAGTTTATGTAAAGTTTTTCGTGTATCAATAAAGAACATATAAATGATAATTGTTTATAAGGTTTATTGCTAATAAAATATTATAAATATTTTTATATTATTTTTTTTAAAATTGATTCATAAATTAAATTTTTTTAAAATATAGAGAAAATTTTTACTATTTTATTATCTTATTTATAATAATCTATTTTAAAATAAGCATAAAGGAAAATATTTTATGAATACCGTATCAATATCAGATATATATAAAGATACTACTATAGTAAATACTTCTATTACTATATGTGGATGGGTACGAAGTCGTAGAAATTCAAAATTAGGTTTTTCTTTTATTAGTATTTACGATGGTTCATGTTTTGATTCTATTCAAGTTATTGCTAAGAATTCTTTATCTAATTATGATGACGAAATATTGCATTTAACTATTGGTTGTTCTGTGATCCTTACCGGTATATTGATATTCTCAATTGGAGATAAACAAACATATGAAATTCAAGCAAAAGAAATTCAGGTTGTAGGCTGGATTGAAAATCCAGAAACTTATCCTATATCTGCTAAAAAACATAGTATGGAATATTTAAGAGAAGTAGCACACTTAAGATCTAGAACAAATTTAATAGGTGTAATATCTAGAATCAGACATTACGTATTACAAAAATTGCATCATTTTCTGCATGAAAAAAACTATTTTTGGGTTCCTACACCGATTATTACTGGATTAAATACTGAAGGTACTGGAGAAATGTTTCGTGTTTCGACATTAGACATGAATAACATTCCTAAAAATAAAGATGGATCCGTTGATTTTAAAAAAGATTTTTTTGGAAAAGAATCTTTTTTAACTGTTTCGGGACAACTAAATATAGAAGCATATGCTTGTTCATTATCCAAAGTTTATACTTTTGGTCCTACGTTTAGAGCTGAAAACTCTAATACTAGTCGTCATTTAGCAGAATTTTGGATGTTGGAAATAGAATCGGCTTTTACAAATTTAAATGATATATCAGATTTTGCTGAGTATATGTTAAAGTATATATTTAAATCTATTTTACAAGATTGTATGTCAGATATTAATTTCCTCAAAAATTACATTGATACTAATATAGTAAATCGTTTGCAAACATTATTATCAGTAGATTTTATACGCATAGATTATATAGATGCTATAAATATTTTAATTGATTCTAAAATTGAATTTAAAAATACTATTTTTTTAGGTGCTGATTTATCTTCTGAACATGAGCGATTTCTTGTAGAAAAATATTTCAACAAAGTACCAATAATAATAAAAAACTATCCCAAAGAGCTGAAAGCATTTTATATGAGATTGAATGACGATAAAAAAACTGTTGCTGCAATTGATTTATTAGTCCCTAATGTTGGAGAATTGATAGGTGGCTCTCAACGTGAAGAACGCATTTTAATTTTAGATGAACGTTTATTAGAATTAGGATTAAAGAAAGAGGATTATTGGTGGTATCGAGATCTTCGTCGATATGGCACAGTTCCGCATTCAGGTTTTGGAATGGGTTTTGAACGATTAATTTCTTGTATTACTGGAGTTTCAAATGTACGAGATATAATACCATTCCCACGTACTTCTAATAATACAAAATTTTAATTAAAATTATTTTACTATAAAAGGTAGCATAAAAATTATGAAAAATCGTAAATCCTTAGCAGTTATAATACCAGTTTTATTAGCTGCTAGTAACGGAGTTGATGCTGTAAATATTTTCAATAAAAATGGCAATAAACTGGAGTTACATGGCAGTATTAATCCTAATCATGAATTTTCTCATGGTTTTTTATCAACAAAAATTATATCTGATGGTGATGATACTAATGCAGTTTTAGGTTTATCAGGAGAAGTTAATATTACTGATGAACTATTAAGTTATGCTTCTGTTGAATATAAAACTGATTTTTCTACACCAGAAGTGTTATCAAATCAACAACCATCTAATATTATTCGTTTGGGATATGCTGGTTTTAAATATGGTGATTGGGGTTCGATAGATTATGGTCGAAATTACGGCATTTTTCATGACGTGCAGTCACTAACGGATCATGCACCATATATTAATAAAAATAGTGTATTTTCTCACAATGATAATTATATGATCGGAAGAAGTAATAGTTTACTGACTTATAGAAATAATAATTTTTTTGGTTTGATTGATGGAATTAGTTTTGCATTACAGTATCAAAATGAATCTAAAAATAAATTTCAAAACCAACAAAATAGTGCTAGTTGGGGTGCTTCTTTAAAATATGAAAGTGATGTAGGATTAACTGCTGTAGGTTCTTGTTTTACTTCTGAAAGATCTCAAATTAATAAAAATAAAGATAAAAAATTATCTCCTGTAGGAGCATATGGATTAGGTTTTAAATATGATGCTAATGATATATATATCGCGGCCTTTTACGGTGAAGCACATAATTTAACACCATCACCTAGCTTTATTGATAAAAGTAATTTGTCTAGTCAACAGCCATATATTAATAAAACACAAAATATTGAAGCTATTGCAGAATATAATTTTCACTCTGGTTTTCATCCTTCTTTAAGTTACTTAGATTCTAAGGGACAGAATGCAAATATAAAGGATTTATCTGTTGATAATAATGTAGAATTGGCGAAAGAAATTAATATTTCCACACGTTATGAATTTACTAAAAATATTTCTACGTATATGAATTATAAAATTAATTTATTAAAAAATGAGAATTTTATTAAAACAAATCACATGACTACAGATAATATTATTGGTGCTGGAATAGTTTATCAATTCTAATTATTTAAAATTTTGTATAAAATTTGTAATAATTAAGAGTTAGAACTTTCTACTGATTTATAAATAGATAAGTCTATTTTTTATATTTTAAAAATAATTAATTATTTTATTATATAAATTTCAGTAGAAAGAGCTGCTCTTAGTAAAAATAAAAATTTTTTTTCTTATTAAGAAACTAGCATTTATATTCTGGATTTAGTTAATAAAAAATAATTAATTTTTTTAAATAACATAAAGATTTGATTTTTATAGTATTAATACAATTACTTATTATATTTAAAATTTTACATTGTATATTTAGTATATTCTAATGAAATTTTACTATGTACATAAATATTATTTCCATTCAAGAAAATGATTTTTTTATGTTTATATAAGTTTTTTCTATATTTTAAAAAATAATTCCTCATAAACATCGTATTCATAAATATTGAAAGTAAGTATCAATTGAAATTTTCTCCTTTAATTTTAAAAGAGTGAATTGATTTTTTTTCCTCCCAATAAGTGCATATGAAGATAATTTATTTCCTGACCTCCATTTTTATTGCAATTAATAATTATTTTGTATCCTTCTTCGCTAATTTTTTTTTCTTTAGCAATATTAATGGCAATATAAAACATATGTGCTAAAATATTTTTGTTTTTTTTATTAATATCATTTGATGATGCAATAAAAATATTAGGTACAATTAATATATGTATTGGTGCTTTAGGTTTAATATCTTCAAATGCAGTTACTCGCTTGTCTTGATATACAATACTTGCTGGTATTTCTTTATTAATAATTTTTTTGAAAACCGAACCATCTTTCATAATTAAAATACCTTATGTTTTAAAATTGATTTTTTATACATTTGATTTTTTTTTACTAAAGCAATCTTTAATAATATATAATTTTACAGATTTATCTTATGCACAATGTATGTGCTCATCTATCGCTGTTTTAATGTTTTCCGATCTTGTTCCAAAAACAATTTGTATTCCCGATCCTGAAATGATTATTCCTGCAGCGCCAAGGTTGTTTAAATCTTGTTGATTTACTTTTGATATTTCGAAAACTGTGACTCTTAACCTAGTAATACATGCATCTAAATTTTTAATATTATTTTTTCCACCGAGTGCTCTTAAAATATATGGTGCTATTTCAGCATTACTTTTTATCATGATATTATTTTTGTTTTCTTCTCGTCCCGGTGTATTTAAATTAAAATTAACAATTAAAAAGTAAAATATACTGTAGTATAGTAATCCATAAAGTATTCCAATAATTGGAAAGAGAAATATGTTATGACTATTTCCACTTAATACTAAAAAGTCTATAAATCCATGTGAAAAACTAGTTCCTGCTCTCATATTTAAAAAAATACATAATGGAAAAGATAATCCAGCTAAAATAGCATGAATAATATATAATATTGGAGCTACTATAATAAATGAAAACTCAATCGGTTCAGTAATGCCTGTTAAAAAAGCAGTCAATGCTGCCGAGATCATAATGCTGCCTATTTTAGTTTTATTTTCTTTTTTAGCTGCATGCCAAATAGCTAATGAAGCACCAGGAAGACCGTACATTTTAAAAATAAATCCTCCTGATAAATTTCCTGCTGTAGAATCACCTGCCATATATCTAGCAATATCACCGTGAAAGACTTGTCCTATAGAATTAGTATATTCTCCGATTTGCATTTGAAATGGAACATTCCATATGTGATGTAATCCGAATGGTACTAATCCTCTTTCTACTAATCCATATATAGCAAAGGCAAGAATAGGATTTTGATAAGCTGCCCATTCAGAAAAAATTTTAATACCATGACCAATTGGCGGCCAAATAATTGATAATATTAAACCTATTAATATTGCAGATAATCCAGAAATGATCGGAACAAATCTTTTTCCAGCAAAAAAACCTAGATATTCAGGTAATTGAATTCGATAAAATTTATTAAACATGTACGCTGAAATTGCTCCTGCAATAATCCCTCCTAATATACCAGTATCAGCAAGATGTTTATTATTTATAATATCAATAGTAGTATGTAAGATTATAGGTTCGACTGCTGTTAATGTTTGAATTAATATTCCATAAGATACAACAGCCGCCAATGCTGCTACACCATCGTTATTAGTAAATCCAAGGGCTACACCAATAGCAAAAATCAAAGGCATATTACTAAAAACTGAACCTCCTGTTTGAGCCATTATTTGAGAAATTATTTCTGGCAATAAACTAAAATGTGCAGATCCTATTCCTAAAAGTATTCCTGCAATAGGTAATACTGAAACAGGTAACATAAGTGATTTACCAACCTTCTGAAGGTTTGCAAATACATTTTTAAACATATCAAAAAGACTCCTAAATATATAAAATTATTAATAGATTATACATAACGCATATTTCTTATTTAAATAAATTTTTTATAAAAATAGAATTATTAAAAATATAAAGTTCATTGTTTTATAACTAGTCATTTATAAGATAGAAATTATATTTATTTTAAATTAAATAATTTGCGAAAATTATTTGTTGTAATTTTTGCTATAACTTTTATGTCTGTTTTTTTTAGAACAGCAATTTGTTTTGCTATATACAATAAATATGCGGGCTGATTTTCTTTTCCTCGATATGGTACTGGTGATAAATACGGTGAATCGGTTTCTATTAACAAACGTTCCAATGGAATTTTTTTTACTGTATTGCATAATTCTATAGAATTTTTAAAAGTTGATATTCCAGATAAAGAAATATAAAAACCTATATCTAATAATTGACATGCAGAATAATAATTTTCGTTAAAAGAATGTAGTACTCCAGTACATTTTTCTGAATTTTTTTCTTTTAATATTTTTATAGTATCAACAATAGAATTACGAGAATGTACTATAATTGGTTTTTTTAATTTCTTTGCAATTCTAATATGTTCACGAAAAAAATCTTTTTGAATATTTTTTGTTTCATGTGAATAATGATAATCTAATCCAGTTTCACCTAGTGCTATTACACGTGTTATATTAGATAATTCTTCTATTTTATTAGATAATTCTTCTATTTTATTAAAAATTTTTAGTTCTTTTATACAATTTAAAGGGTGGACACCACAAGAATAGAAAATAGAATCATATTTTTTAAATAATTTTTTTATTGTATAAAAATTATCAATAGAAGTTGATACTGTTAAAAAATTTTTTACATTGTTTTTATAAGATTTTTTTAATAAACTTTCTATATTTTTATGTAATAAACTATAATTTAATCGATCAATATGACAGTGTGAATCAATTAAGAACATAATTTTTCTCTATTTTATAAAAATTAAATTGTGATTTTAAAATTCAAAATTTTTTCCCATAAAAGCAATTGTTCTAATAATAATAATTCATAATTAATACCAGAGATTTTTGATAGTCTATATCTGCATCTCATCCAAGTACGAAGACTAAGATCTAAAATCATATTTGCATTATAAGAAAGCAGTTTAATTAATTCAATTTGATCAAAATTAGTTAAATATTTTTTTTCATTAAAATTAAATTTAATAGAATCACAAAGTAAGAAACATATCCAATCAATTTGCACTATACTGTTTTTTTCATTTAATGTTTTTAACATATTTAATAGATTTTTGTTTTTTAAAGAGTTGTATAAACGCTTATAAAAATTTATTCTATCTATCCAGATATTACCGTTAATAAATTTTTTTGCAGATATAGGAGAACCTTGATTGATTCGTAGTGCAGTTAAATATGATCTATTTTTGTTTATAGTTTCTTTTTTTAACCAATTCAAACTATTTTTTTCTGTAGGAGGAAATAATTTATATATGAGACAACGACTACTTAATGTAGTGTATAAATTTAAGTTTGTATAACTAACAAGAAAAAACCAAGTGTTTTTTGGTGGCTCTTCTAATGTTTTTAAAAAAGCGTTAACTGCTGATTCTGTTAGTTTTTCAATGTCTGATAAAAAAATAATTTTATTTCCGCCTTGTTGAGAACATTTAAATATTTTCTCATTAATCATTCTTACATTATCAACGTTAAACATATTGTTTTTTTCAGATATAAAATTATGCCAGTCTGGATGGTTTCGAACAGACATCAATTTACACCCATGACATTCGTTACAAAAATTAATTCCAACTGGTTTAAGACACAATAACCATTTACTAATAAACCAAATTAATATTGATGCTCCTATTCCTCTTTGAGTTTTTATTAAATAAGCATGATGAGCTTTTTTTGTTTGATATTGTTTGATAAAATTATTATATGGATTTATTAACCAAGGATATAATTTCATACCATTTGCTTGTTAAGCCAATTTAAAATTTTTTTTGTAATATTATGCGTTACAATTTTAATGTTTAAATTAGCATTTATTTTTATAGTATTTTTGTTTAGTTGTATACTTTTTAAGTAACTTTTTCTAGTTTTTCTGAAAAATTCTAAAGATCTACTTTCTATTTGATCTAATGGATCTCTATTATATGCTCTTGATAGACCAATTTTAGGAGATACATCTAAATAAACAGTCAAATCTGGAATTAAGTTTTCAAAAAATAAAGAATGTAGTTGAGTTATTATTTTTTTTTTAATACCCAATCCACCCCCTTGATAAGCTAAAGAAGATAAATCATGACGATCAGAAATCACCCACATCCCATTTTCTAATGCTGGTTTTATTTTTTTTTCAACTAATTGGAGTCTGGCTGCATACATTAATAGTAATTCAGTTTCTTTAATTAGATTGTCATTTTTAAATTTTTTTTTTGTTAAATTTCTTATTTCTTCTGCAATAGGCGTACTACCCGGTTGACGTACTGATAGTATATTTGTAATATTATATTTTTTTAGTATATTTTTAATACATATACAAGCATAAGTTTTACCTGCACCTTCCAATCCTTCGATTACAATAAATTTATTTTTTATCATGATTTTAAACTATTTATTATACAATTTTAGTTGTCTGTCATTTATATTTATTGTTATTTATAAATAAATACTCATTTTATTCTCAATCTATTAGTATAATATATACTTATTTACTCCTTTGCATACCTATGCTCGATATATTCAATAGATTGTTGTATAGTGTTAATTTTTTCAGCTTCTTCATCTGATATTTCAATATTAAATTCTTCTTCTAAAGCCATAATGAGTTCTACTGTATCAAGAGAATCTGCACCGAGATCATCTACGAAAGATGAATTATTTAAAATATTTTCTTCCTTAATATCTAGTTTTTCTTTAATTATTTTCTTTATACGCTGTTCAATATTTTTCATGTACATTTTTCCTTAAATTTTTTAAATAAGTGGTTATATTAGTGATATAAAATATATTTTGTGAAATTAAACAAAGATATCTATATTATATCATATACATGCCTCCATTTACATGTAATGTATGTCCAGTAATATATGACGCTTTTTCTGAAGCTAAAAAAATAACTGCATCCGCTACTTCTTGTGCACATCCTAATCTTTTCATTGGAATTTCAGATAAATATTTTTGATACTGAATAATATTTAATTGATCAGTAAAATCTGTTTTAATAAAACCTGGTGCAACAATATTCACAGTAATTCCTTTAGAAGCTATTTCTAATGCTAATGATTTATGGAACCCTATTAATCCTGATTTAGAAGCACTATAATTAGTTTGTCCTTTATTTCCTATACATGAAATTATAGATCCAATAGTAATAATTCTTCCTTTTCTTTTTTTTATCATTGATCGGATAACAGATTTTGTAAGATGAAATATTGATGTTAAATTAATATTTATAACTTTATCCCATTCTTTAGCTTTCATATTAATTAATAAATTGTCTTCTTTAATACCAGCATTATTAATTAATATATCAATTGAATATTTTTTTTTATAAATTTCATTTATTTTTTCTGTGATAGAATCAGTGTCATTTAAATTTAAAACACAACCGAATCCATTTTCTTTTAAATAATTACTAATGATATTAGCTCCATCTTGAGTAGTCGCTGTACCAATTACCTGAATTCCTTTTCTTATAAGTTTTTTTGCAATTGCTTTTCCTATTCCCCGATTTGCCCCTGTTATTAATGCAGTTTTTTTATTCATTTTTTCCTTGATTAATTTTTTTAAAGGATATTAAAAAATTTTTTAGGTTATTTGTACTATATGCAATAATATTTTTATTTTTTTTATTTAAATTAGTTATTATTGTATTGGGTCCTATTTCCAGCATAGTAAAAATTTTTTTTGATTTTATTAAGTCTATAATTTCTTTCCATCTTACGGTACTATAGACTTGTCTTATTAATGCATTTTTAATATTTTCACTATTATTTTCAGATTTTACATCGACATTATTAAGAATTGGAACAACTGGTGAATTTATAGTAATAATTTTAAATATTTTTTTTAGTTTTTCAGATATTGGTTTCAATAGTGCACAATGAGCAGGTATATTAGTATTTATATTCAATACATATTTGGCGCCAAGTTTTTTACAATTTACGCTTGCTTCATATACAGCAGATTTATCTCCTGAAATTACTATTTGATCATGAGAGTTTATACTTGCCAAGGATACTATTTTTTTTTTTTGATGCTATTAAACATGCATTTTTTACTAATTTTTTATTTAAACCAATAATCGCTTGCATTAAAGAGGGTCTGTTTATAGTCGTTTCTTCCATCAGTTTTCCGCGAAAAAAAACAATTTTTAATGCATCAGAAAACTTTATTGAATTGGAACATACTAGAGCAGAATATTCTCCAAGGCTATGACCAGACATTAAAGATGGAATTCTTCCACTTTTATCATTCCAAAAACGATAGATTGAAACTGATGCAGTTAATATTGCCACTTGTGTGTAGTGACTTTTATTTAATTTTATTCCTGGTCCTTCTTGTACTAATTTAAATAAATCATCATGAATGCAATCTGATGCTTCTTCAAAAGTATTTTTAAAAATATTATTTTTTTTTAAAAAAAATGAAGATAGCATACCTACGTATTGTGCACCTTGTCCAGGGAATAACATTGCGAATAAAGCCATTATAATTACCTTATTTTTAATGCGATATTTTGTGTAAAATTTTTTATTTTTTAGATGAATTTTTATATATAAAAATATTTTTTAATTTATAATGAATAATGTTTTATTCAATTTAAATTGATTGTATTTCTTTTAAAACATATAAAAATAAATTTATTAATATATAATTATATTAATAATATCAGCTATATTATATAGTTGAATTAGTGACTTTAAAAAGTTTTAAAATGAGTAAATTTTATATATAAAATATAATTTTTAATAAAATGATGCTTTTTAAAAGCACCATTTTAGATGAAATTTTTTTAAATGACTTTTTTGCCTTTATAATATCCGTTAATAGTAATGTGATGTCGAATATGCGTTTCTCCAGAAAATTTATCTACAGATAACGTTGGTGTTATTAGAGAATCATGAGAACGTCTCATTCCTCTTTTAGAACGAGTGGGCTTATTTTTTTGAACTGCCATATATATTTCTCTATTTAGTAAATTTGAAATCAGATGAATAAAATTAATATAATTTTTTATATACTAAATTTTATATATAATAAATTATATTATAGTACTTAAATAATTTTTAAAATTTATATCTAATGGTGCTTTTATACACATTTTTTTGCCATTTTCCGGGTGAATAAAATGAATTTCAGACGCGTGGAGTAAAAGCCTATTAATATTGTATTTGTTTTTCATTTTTATATCAGCGTCTAAATTGTTATTACCATAACGTTTATCAAATAATATAGGATGTCCTGCATATGAAGAATGTACACGAATTTGATGTGTTCGACCAGTTTTTGGAGTAACCAATAATAGTGTTGAAGAAGAAAATTGTTTTTTTATTTTAAAATGTGTTTCTGAAGGTTTTCCTTTTTCATCAATTGAAACTTTTTTTTGTTTTTCTTGTATTTTTGCTTTTAACAAAGGTTTAGAAATTTTTTTTATATGTTCAGGCCATAAACCATGTACTAATGCTATATATTCTTTTCTAATCTTTTTTTCTCTTAATTGTTGATGCAAAAATGCTAAAGATGTACGTTTTTTTGCTAATATTAAAATACCTGATGTTTCACGATCAATACGATGCATAAGTTCAAGAAACTTATCTAGTGGACGCAACTTTCGGAAATATTCTATAACCCCGAAATTTAATCCACTTCCGCCATGTACGGCGATTCCTGAAGGTTTATTAATAATTAATAAATGCTTATCTTCATATAAAATACTATTTAATAAATTTTTAGCATGATTCAAAGGAAAAAAAATATTTTTTGAATTGTTGTATAAAATTTTTATTGGTGGAATTTTTAATATATCTCGAATCTTTAATTTGTAATGTGGTTTGACTCTTTTTTTGTTAATTCGAATTTTTCCTGTTCTGATAATACGATAGATCATACTTTTTGGTATATTTTTATATCTACTATGCATAAAATTATCTATTCTTTGATTTATCATATCTTCATTGATATATATAATAGATATAGGTAGTATTTTATGTTTCATTAAAAAAATCTCTATTTCAAAAGTAATTTTTTTAATTTTTATTTATTATAATATAATTATTTATATAAATATATTAAATAAATTATTTGTTATTATTTAAATTAACTTTAAAAACTTTTATATTCAAAAAAATTAAAGATATTTTATATATATTAATTTTTATAAATGTATATTTTAATGTTTTTATTTTAAATATTAAATAAAAAACTTATTTTTATAAGTATTTTAAAATAAAATTCATATTTTTAATAATAAAAATTGATTTTTAATAGTTCATATTTCCTGTAGATATATTTACTTATTTATAAAAATAAGAGAGAAAAAGTTATAATGAAAAGAATGTTAATTAATGCAACTCAGCAGGAAGAGTTGCGTATTGCCCTTGTTGATGGTCAGCGTTTATATGATCTTGATATAGAAAATTCTGGATCAGAACAAAAAAAATCAAACATTTATAAAGGAAAAATTACTCGTATAGAACCTAGTTTGGAAGCTGCTTTTGTAGATTATGGCGAAGAAAAGCATGGATTTTTACCATTAAAAGAAATTTCTAAAAATTATTTTCCAACAAATCACATGCATGATTCGAATCAAAATATCAAAAATATTTTACAAGAAGGTCAAGAAGTTATCGTTCAAATAAACAAGGAAGAACGAGGAACTAAAGGTGCTGCTTTAACTACTTTTATTAGCTTGCCTGGCAGTTATTTAGTTCTTATGCCAAATAATCCTAAAGCAGGTGGAATATCAAGAAGAATAGAAGGTAATGATAGAATAGTGTTAAAGGAATTTTTATCTTTATTGACACTACCTGAAGATATGAGTTTAATTATTCGGACTGCTGGTGCAGGAAAATCTATAGAATCATTAAAATGGGATTTATCACTCAGATTACAACATTGGGATACAATAAAAATAATAGCAAAAAACAGAACAGCACCATTTTTAATTCATCAAGAAAGCAATATTATTTTTCGTGCTTTTAGAGATTATTTACGAAAAGATATTGGAGAGATTCTCATTGATAATCCTAAAACATTAGATTTAGCACGTAAACATATTACTTTTTTAGGTCGTCCAGATTTTATTAATAAGATTAAGCTGTACTCTGGAGAAGTACCTCTTTTCAGTTATTTTCAAATTGAAACACAAATAGATTCTGCTTTTCAAAGAAAGGTAAGACTACCTTCTGGTGGTTCAATTATGGTAGATACTACAGAAGCTTTAACTGCTATCGATATAAATTCTTCTCGGTCTACAAGTGGTGCAGATATTGAATCTACAGCATTTAATACTAATTTAGAAGCAGTTAATGAGATTTCTCGTCAATTACGTTTACGTGACTTAGGAGGTTTAATAGTAATTGATTTTATAGATATGACATCTATGACTCATCAAAAATCTGTTGAAAACAGATTACGCGAAATGGCTCGTGAAGATAGAGCACGTATTCAAATTGGTCATATTTCTCGATTTGGTTTATTGGAAATGTCCAGACAAAGATTAAGTTCATCTTTGAGTGAATCTAGTCACCATATTTGTCCTAGATGTACAGGAACAGGAACTATTAGAGATAATGAATCTTTGTCTTTGTCTATTTTGCGATTAATAGAAGAAGAAGCATTAAAAGAAAATACATATGAAGTACATGCTATTGTGCCTATAGAAATAGCCTGTTATTTATTGAATGAAAAAAGAGCGGCTGTACATGCTATTGAAAAACGTCAAGCAGGCGGAAAAACAATTATTATTCCTAGTAAAAAAATGAAAACACCTCATTATTCTGTATCTAGAATTCGAAAAGGTGAAAGTGTAAATTCGATTAGTTATTCTCTCTCTAAAATTCGAAAAAATAAAATAGCACATTTCTTAACAGAAAAGATTTTAGAAAGAAAAAAGAAAAAAAAATTAGATTTAAAGCAATGTAACTTGTTTAAAAATAATTTTAACAATATAAACAAAGAACAAGAAAATGTTTCACAAAAAAATAATTGTAAAAAATTTTGTACAAAACTGTCAAATAATAATAATTTTATATTTAAAATAATCACTTGGCTTAAAAGTTCTTTTTTAGTTAAACATATTTTTATTACAAGCGAAATTTTTAAAAATAATACTATTCATGGTAAAAATAGTATTTTCTTAAAAAAAAAACGTGTTTCTTTAAATGAAGATAATTATGACAAAAAAAAGATAACAATTTCATCTAAATTATTTAGAAAAAAAAATATATCATTAAATTTATCGAAAGAAAAAAAACATGATAATGAGATGTATAATTTAAGTGAAAGTATTACAAATTTATCTTTAAAAAATGCAAAATTTAAATCAATTAAAAAAAGTCATTCTTTCTCTTTAGAAAAATCTAATAATTTTTATACAAATAATGAAATAGAACATTTAAAAAACAAAAAAATAAAATTATGTAGTGAATATAATTTTTTTTATAATATAAAAAATAAATCAAATAATGTTTTAAATACAAATCACAAAAATCATAAAATGAAAAATTTTAATTTAAAACAGGAATATAAGCATCAAAATATTTTTTTTAAAAATATTTCACTCAATAAGTGTTGCATTACTAATATTGACTATAATACTATATTTTATCATTTTATAAATTATTCTAAAATGTTAACAAAAAAAATCGTACAGAAAAATCCTGCAAATATAAATCTTATTCAATCTCCTAAATTAAATGTTTCTTCAGTATTTTCATTAGAATTAGCATTAGGCAAAGTTTGGATTAAACATCTATATACATTAGATGAAAGAAAAAAACAAAAAAAAATAAGTAATAAAAAAAAATTATTTATATCTTCTGTAGATACAAAAAACAATGAAACTTTTTTAGAAAAAACACTAAATAAAAAATATATTAAAAATCATGATTTTTTTAGAAAAAAACAATTACACAGTGAAGTATATGAATGTAAAAAGTTTTTAAAAAATAATCCTTCAATCCAAAATATTATCAAATCTAAATTAATGGTAGCATCTAAAGAAAACAGTTTGTTCATTTCAAATAAAAAAAATATATTTTTAAATACCATTAACAAAAGAGAAAATAAAAGAAATCAATCAAGTGCACCTATAACAAAAATTTCTGAGACATTGTTGTTAAAGAATGAAAAAACAACAATTAATTCTGATTTATTGACAATGAAATCAAGTATTAGAATAAAAAATTCTGCAGGAGCACATTCTGCAACAAATTGTTCTAGTTCTCCTGTTTCAAAGCCTAAATAAAAATTTTTATTATAATATGTTATATTTTTGAATATTAATTAAAAAACATATTCACATATGAGTTACTTAACTATCTAGTTATATAAAAAATAAAAACTTACTTATAAAGTAAGTTTTTATTTTTTTATAAATATATTTTTTATAATTAACTATAGCATTCAATTATTTCATTAAAAATTCTTTCAGCTGTTTGCAATACCTTTACATTTGCAAGATAACATTCTTGTTGATAATTTAAATTCTGATAATCCTGTTCAATATTATTCGACATAGATATTTTTTTATTATGAAGTATTCTGATCATATTTTTTTTAAAAGGTAATTCTTCTTCAAGAGCATTACATTTATGAGCTATAGATTTAGAAAAATTTTGATATGCTGTATCAAGAGTTTCTTTATGATCTACTAAAAGATCTTGATTGAATTTTTTTATTATTATAGCATTGTTTCTATTTTGATTGTTTATACTTATTTTATCTGATGAGAATGCAAATGGTTCGTCGTCATCAATTAATAGTTCTAATTGTTCTAGCGTTTTAGAATATGGTTTAATCATATAAATATTGCCATCAGTATTTCCCTCTTGTATTGAAAATTCCATTCCATCAAAAGTAATTAATGTTTCATTATTTTCTTGACGTATATTAGGTTGTACTTGAGTTCGATCTGACAGTCTTGTTATCATCCAATTGTTATTTTTAAAATATAGAATATAATCAGTAGCTTTTGCATTGCTAGTAGAAACCCACTTTACAGATGTTAGAGGATATGTACGATTGCTTGAACTTGATATAATTTCTGGATTGCTAATATTAAAAATTTGTTTACCAACATGCCCAAACATATCATATCCTAATGTGTGGTATGAATTAATACTATCAGCAAAATTAATTGTTAATTGTCCGATTTTATTTCTTGCATTAGCTAATTCATCTCTTTTAAATTTTAAAAGAGCTCCTATAGAAGCACTCGGGATCATATCTTCTATTTTTTTGACTGTTTTTTCATCATCATCGATATATCCTATACTTATATATCTATCATCAGATTCAGATGTAAGTGGAATTAAGTTTTGCTTTTGATTGTTATTGATAATAGACATTCCATTATTTAAATAAATTTTATAACTATCGTTACCTTTAACAACTTTCACTCCAATTAAATCATTTAATTCATCCACTAAATTATCTCTTTTTTCCATAAGATTTTCAACCTTATTAGGGATTTTAAAAACAGGAAAATAGCGAATGTCAATCGTAATGTCATGAATTTCATCAATTAAAGAATTCACTTTTTTTAAATTATTTACAACTGATTCTTTTATATCTTTTTCTAGAAATTTTAATTTTTTATCAAAATCATGAAGAGTGAAAATTATATTATTTAATTTTTCTTTTATTTTATCATTGATAATGTTTTTTTTATCTACAAGGATATCTTTGTCTATTTGTTCATATAAATCATTAATTAATTCATTAAAAATATTTGATTTTTCGCATAATAAATCTTCTAATTTTAATAGTTGTTCAATTTTAGTTTGTTCATCTTGAACTTGTACATTAGTTTTTCTTCTTTCTTCTGTAATAAAATCATTATAATTATCGTATATTTCTTTTACTTTTACTGCTGTGTTTACATTAGAATCTTGTATAGTATTTTCCAAAAAAACACGTTTCTCTGTGTTTTTTTGAGTGGGATTATTAATTTTATTAACAGTATTATCAATCATAATTTTCATTGCGTTAATACCAGCAATAGCTGTATTTAATATAGAACTCATTTTTATTCCTTACTTTATAAAATGTGTTTTATTAAACAACATATTTTCTAATGTAGAATAGTACATATTAATCATATTTAATATATATATATATTTATTCAATATTTTTTTTTAGTTGTATTTGTTTTAAAATAATATCAGTCAATCCAATTCCTTTTTTACTTACATATTCTGATAATTTTTGATCATATATATCAGTATAGAGACGACTTTGATTGTTATCTAACAAAGTATCTTTTGATAAAGAACTTCTCATATTTTTAAGTAATATTTGAATAAATACACTTTCAACTTCTCTAGCTGTTTGCAAGGCGTATTTTTTAGGATTGCTATGTACTTGATATTTTAGTTCATTAATAAATTTTGTGTTATAATTTGAAATATTTAACAATAAATTATCGTTCATTAAACAATTTCCAATTTAGCGTTAAGACAGCCAGCGCGTTTCATTAATTGCAAAATAGACATTAATTCATCAGGTTTAGTACCTAATTTATTTAAAGCCCGAACTATATTATTTAGGTTTTCTTTACGTAAAAGAAGATTTTCCATATAATTCTTATCAACTATATCTTCTAAAGAAGTTTCTTTTTTTTCATCTTTTTTAATAAATGATTTTAAAAAGTATAAATCTCTTTTTTTGTCTATAATTTCGTGCACTATAATAGACATGTTATGATTTGAAACTACACATGAACCTAATTTTACTGCTTCGTTAATAACAACTTCACCAGTGCGAGGATTAACTACAACTTTTGCTTTTTGTGACGGTAAGGAAATATCTATATCTTGAATGTTAGAAAGCATGTGTACTTGAACATCATTGTTAGGTACAGTATTTAACTGTACTGTTCTGGAATCAATTGGTGTAGCTGTATCTGGATATTTTATATTGATCATGTCGCTAATACGTTGTGCTGTACTAAAATCTTCTTGATTTAATTGTAAGTTAATTGTTTTTTGTTTTCCAAAATTAGAATTTATTTCACGTTCAATGGTTGCACCATCATGAATTCTTCCAGAATTTACTTGTTTGGAATGAATATAATGAAATTTATTTTCAGAATTATTCTTTTCAGATACTAATATATTTCCTTGAGCAATAGCATAAATTTGATTATCAGTACCTTTTAAAGGAGTCATTAATAATGTTCCCCCTCTAAGACTTTTAGAATTTCCCATAGATGAAACAATTACATCTATTTGTTCACCTGTGTGACTAAATGGAGGTAAATTTGCTGTAACTATTACTGCAGCTACATTTTTTAAATTCATACTAGTATCTGAAGGAATACTAATACCTAATTGTGATAGCATATTATTTAATGATTGATTAGTAAATGGAGTTTGTGTAGCTTGATCACCTGTACCGTCTAAACCTACTATTAAACCATAACCAATCAGTTGGTTATTCCGAATTCCTTGAATACTAGTTAAATCGCGTATTTTTTCAGCATGCAAAGGAGATGAAGAAATTATAAGAATAAAAATAATTGATTTAATCAATAATAATATTTTCTTAGACATAAAAAACCTTTATGAATGCACTTGTTAAAAGTATTATAGTATATATAAATATATTTTTTCGATGAGTCTTTTAAATATAAAAAAACTTTTTATTTTTTTAAATGTTCAATATTTTTCTCATAAAGAACTGGGAATGTTCTTTATGAGAGTCAATTTAATTTAGTATGTATATAATTTCATAAAAAATATCTATATTGGAGAGATTTTTAGTAAAAATCTCTGTAACCATCCCATTTTTTGCACATCATTAATTCGTCCATGACTTACATATTCAATACGTGCATCAGCAATTTGAGTAGAAGAAATTAAGTTATGTTTATTAATATTATTAGGATTTATTACACCTGAAAAACGAATAAATTCTTTTCCTTCATTAATAGCAACTTGTTTTTCTCCAATAACTTTTAAATTACTATTTGGAAGTATTTTTTGCACGGTAACAGTAATGAGTCCAGTAAATTTATTTTTAGCTGAATTACTACCCTTCCCAGAAAAATCGTTTTTTCCTATGCCATTAAATCCAGTTGTATTGTCTTTTAAATTCACACCTAGCATAGGATTTAATTGACCAGGTGATATTGTTATGCCTAGATTGGCACTACCATCTCGACTAACATTTGTAATAGAACTATTGCTTGCGCTTATATTTTCTTGTAATACAACCGTAATGATGTCTCCAACATTATGTGGACGATGATCTTCAAATAATGGTTGATACCCATAATTTAGTGGTATTTTTTCTTGAAATAAAGAGCCATTGATTACTTTAGGTAAAAAATCAGGTGCTATAGCAGTTGTAGTACCTGTTACCAGGGGTGTATATTCAATGTTAGAACAGCTCTGAATTATTAATAAAAAAATAGCGGTTAAACAATATTTAATTCGACAAATAAACAACTTTATCACGAAACAGTTACCTTTAATGATAGACGTTTAATATATAAATTTTTCTTTAAACACGTTTATAAAACATGTTAATATAATTAAATGGTTATAATTGTGATAATTTTTGTAACATTTGATCTGATGTACTAATAGATTTACTATTAATTTCATATGCTCTTTGAGTTTGAATCATGTTAACTAATTCTTCAGCAACGTTAACATTTGAAGTTTCAACATACCCTTGATATAATAATCCTGTACCATTCAAACCTGGAGTAGTTTCAATTGGTGATCCTGACGCTTGAGTTTCTTGATATAAATTTTCTCCTAAACTTTCTAGACCAGAATGATTAACAAAATTAATCAAATTTAATTGACCAACAAAAATAGGCTGTGTTTGTCCTTGTAGTGCAACACTAATTACACCGTCTCTTGCTATGTTAATATTTGTAGAATTAGGAGGAATGCTAATTTCCGGTATGATAGGAAAACCACTATTAGTGACTAATTGACCATTTTGATCTAATTGAAAAGAACCATCTCGTGTATATGCTATATTGCCATCAGGTAATTGTACTTGAAAAAACCCCGGTCCGTTAATAGCTACATCTTTTGAAGAATCTGTTTTTGACAGATTACCTTGACTATGAATTCTTTCAGTAGCTACTGGTCTTACTCCAGTACCCAATTGTAATCCAGATGGTAAAGTTGTATCCATTGATGAATTTGTTCCTGCTTGACGTATTGTTTGATACATTAAATCTTCAAAAACTGCTCTAGAACGTTTAAATCCATTAGTACTAACGTTAGCTAAATTGTTAGAAATAACATTCATATTAATCTGTTGAGCATCAAGACCAGTTTTAGAAATCCATAAAGAAGGAATCATATTTTTATCCTGTTTATTTTCAATTGTTAATATTAATTAACTGATTTGCATATTCAGCGTTTTTATCACATATAGATATCATTTTCATTTGAATGTCAAATTGTCTAGAATTAGATATCATCTCTATCATGTTTTTTGCGGCATTAACATTACTTTCTTCCAACATTCCCGATTTTACGTGTATGCTATCATCATGATTTATAATGTTTTTAAATAAATTATTTTTTTTAAGATAAAATAATCCATTTTCTTTTTGTATCAGATCTTGTATAGGCAAGCGTACTAATTTTAATGCACCTATTTTAGTTTTAAAAAAACTATTGTTCTTTTTTTCTATTGAAGTAATGATTCCATCAGATAAAATTTTTACATTGACATTATTTGGTATTCTTATACTTCCATTACTTCCTATTACTTCATTTTCTTGAATGGTTAACATTCTCTTTAAATTTATTTTTAAATGACCATTTTTTGTGTATGCTTCTTGACCATTTATATCTTTAACTGTTAACCAACCATTATCTTGAACAAATAAATCTAAATTTCTTTTTGTGTAATTTAATGTTCCTGGGGAAAGATTATGATATTCTTTTGTAATTTTGTTATAAGTTTTATATAAATTTTTAACATACTGGTTTTGTAATGCATAATTAAATTTTTCTTTAAAACCAGTGGTAGAAATATTTGCTAAGTTATTAGAAATGACGGTTTGTTTTTCTAATAATTGATTAGCGGCAATCATAGAGTTATATATTGAATTCTCCATTATAGTATTTAATCCTATTTTATTATCTTAAATTAATTAATGTACTAATAATCTTATCTTCTGTTTTAAAAGATTGAGCATTTGATTGATAATTACGCTGTGCTATAATCATATTTATTAATTCTTTATTTAAATCAACGTTTGATGCTTCTAAAGTTCTTGGAGTTACAAAACCAAAACCATTACTACCCGCCATTCCTATATTTTCTTTTCCTGATTCTCGAGTCGCAGACCATAAATTACCACTTTCAGGTTGTAACTTTTCAGGATTAATGAATTTTGATAGTAATATTTGACCTATTACTTTTACTTCTTCATTAGAATAAGTTCCAATGATTTCACCATTTGGGGAAATATTGAATGCTTTTAGAGAACCTTTTGAATGTCCATCTTGAGAATATTGTTCCCAAGAATTATCAACATCTGATTGTTCTATAGTATCAGTTAAATTAAGAGTAATATTTTCATACTTTGAATTTTCTGACTTAATATTGAATATTTTATCAGAAGTTAATTCACCATTAGAATTAAATTTTAATTCAAAACTTGTATCAATATTTTTTTTGTTTGAATTATTAATAAAATCTTGAGATTTTATGTTTACCATCCATGTATTTGTTTTTATTTTATTAAAAGAAATCTCTATTTTTTCTTTTTTCCCAGCTTTATTATATATATTAAAATAAGTTTTATAATCTTTTGATTCAGATACATTTTCGTTAGAATTATCTGTTTTTTTAGTAAGATCAGTGTTACTATTTAAAATAGTTTTCAATGTAATAGAAGAAGTAGGTTTTTCTTTTAATATAAAAGTATCTCGTAAATTAATTGGTGTTAAGTTAGACGAATTATCTAATGTATTTTGTAAGTGAGATATATTTTTTCCAGTCAGATACATTCCTTGCATATTAATAATATTTTTGTTTCTATCAAGCAGAAATTGACCATCTCTAGTGTAATGTATATTACCTTGAGAATCTAAAACTCGGAAAAATCCTTCTTCTATAATTCCCAAATCTAAATCTCTACCAGTTTCAACTAACATTCCATTATTAAAGTTTTGTACAATATTTGAAATTCCGACACCATTTCCTTTAGTACTATTTGAATAAAAAGAATGAGAAAAAATATTGAAAAAAATTGGCTTTCTAGATTTATATCCTATAGTAGATGCGTTTGCAATATTATTAGATATAATATCTAAGTTATCATTACTAACAAGTAAACCACTTATAGCGTCCATAATCGACATATATTCGCTCCTTTCATTTATAGTAAATAAACATAGTTGTTTTATTTGAAGATTTCACGAATTTTTGAAAGTGTTGTATTACCTAAAGCTCCTAAATCAATAATAGGATCTCCAGAAGACGTGATAATGCTATTTACTAATGCTGCACTTAAGCTTTGTACAGGAACATTTTGATCTTTGTTTTTAGCTATAACTAAAATATTATATTTTCCAGTCATAACATTTTTTTTATTTAAATCTTTACCATCCCATTTAAAACTATATACTCCAGGTTTAGCATTTTTTATCGTTTTTACATGTAAAATTTTTTCATTTTCATCTGTAATCTGTATTTTTACTATAGTAGCGTCTCCAATTAACTCTATTCCAAATCTTGTTTCAGTATTTTCAGTATGTACTAATTGAGTATTTGGTATCATGACATGATGTCCAATTAATGAAGATACTTGAATGTTTTGAGTATGATTAATTTGACTAGAAAAATTTCCTACAGTACTATTTAATCTTTCAATTCCGCTTGCTGTATTAATTTGTGCTAATTGTGATGTCAATTCAGTATTTTTAATAGGATCAGTCGGATCTTGATTTTTAATTTGTGCAATTAATAAACTTAAAAAGTTTTTTTGTAAATCTAATGGATTAGAATTGTTTTGAAAATCATTACCATTTTTTTTTATTACTGTATTATCTATGGATGAATTAACATTTATAGTGCTCATTTTTTCATTATTCGCTAATTGTTAGTGTTTTTATTATCATTGATTTAGCTGTTTTTAATACTTCTATGTTTGCTTGATAACTTCTCGATGCTGATATGTTGTTGACCATTTCTGTAATAGGATTGACATTAGATGTTAGAACATAACCTTTATTATTAGCCATAGGATGATTGGGATCATATATTAATGGCATGGGAGTTGTATCATCAAGTATATTAGATACTTTTACTCCACCTATTTTTGAATTTTCTTTTAAACCATCAAACTTAAAAAAAACTGTTTTTGCAATATATGGATAATATTTTCCATTCTTATATATAGTGCTTTCCATATTAGCTAAATTACTAGCAATGATATTTATTTTCTGTGACTGTGCAGTTAGTGCTGAACCTGCAATATTAAATATATTTAGAAGAGACATAATCTATATTATCCTTTTAAGACACTCATTATATTTTTGATCTGATTTTTCATAAAGATCAAACTTGATTGATATTTTAAGCTATTATCTATAAATTCAATTCTTTCTCTATCCATATCGACTGTATTGCCGTCTGGTTTAATTTGATTTGCATCTACAACAGGTATAAATTTTAATGAAAATGAATGATTATTTTTTCCATTTAAATGATAAAGAGATGTTTTTTTTAATAAAATATTTTTATTTTTTATATTTTTTTGTTGTAGTACTTTACTCAGTTCGTTTTTAAAGTCTATATCTATAGATTTATATCCAGGTGTATCAGCATTAGCAATATTAGAAGATAAAATTTCTTGTCTTTTAGCATAAAGATTCAATGCATTCTGACTAAAATCAAAAATTTTATTTATTTTATCAAACATATTTGATCCTTAAATATTAAATATAAAAATTTATTTTTAAAGAAATATATAAATATAGTATATTATTCTGTTTTTTTAAGAATATCTATTTTTTCATGATGTTTTTTGTAAAAAAATAAAAATAAACATATATTTTTTTATTATACCTTTATTAAATATTTTCTATCAAGAAAATGATCTTAAAACACTATAGTATATAAGTTATTGAATTAATTTAAATTAAGGACAACAATGATTCTAATAAAAATAACAATATATTTTTTATTATTTTTTTTATCTTTTAAAGTTGATGCTATTAGTTTAACTAAGGAATTAAATAATTTTTTTAAAAAAGAATATCCTTATAGTAAGGATAATATACACATCATAATACGTACTCCATTAAAAAAAAATACATATTGTAAAAAACCTATTTTTTCTATCTTAAATAATTTTGATTGTCTGGGTTTGATAGATGTTCTTTTGACCTGTTCTGAACAACATTATTACTTAAAAGTAGAAATTCAAGCTCAAGGAGAATATATTGTAGCAAGCAGACAAATTCCAAGGGGAACTAAAATACAAGAATCAGACTTGAAAATTTTAATAGGACGACTAGATATATTACCTACTAATACCTATCGAAAGAAAAAAGATGTTATCAATAGAGTAAATTTACGTGATATTTTTCCATTACAAGCAATAACATCTTTAATGACGAGGCCATTATGGTTAGTGAAAGTTAATCAACAAGTAACTATTATTATGAAAGGAAGTAATTTTTCTATTTCTTCTAAAGCCACATCGTTAGGTAATGGGGTTCAAAATGACAAGATACGTGTAAAAACAAAAAATGGCAAAATTATTACGGGAATTATTAATAAAAATGGTGAAGTAATTGTTCCCCTGTAAAAAAATATTTTTATTTGATACAATTATATATTGATAGGAATATAGACAAATGAATAATTTAATAGATACAATAAAAAAAATAGAAAATATTTTATCTTCTTTAGGAATTATACTAAACCAAGAATATTATAATTTATTGCATTCTTATCAAAATGGAGAAAAATTAGAATTAACTAAAAAAAAAATATTATTGAAAAAATATTTTTTATTAAATAAAAATAGGATAGTTCTTGAAAAAAAATATGGTATATTTGCACCCTATAAAAATAATTACCAATTGCATAATTATTGGAATAAAATAGTAAAGCAATGTTTGTTATTGAGAGAATTAAATCTTAAAAACAAAATTCTTATCAATAAAAAATTTTATTTAAATCAATATTTTTTAGAACTACTACCATCATATAAAACATGTATTACTTATAATATTAAAGGAAATTTAAAAAACTAAATATTTTTAAAATACAATTAAATCAGAATCAATCTTCAATAGACCAATTTAAATTTTTACCTGCTAAAAATGGAACAATTATATTGTTTTTTCCAACATTAATTTTTTTAATGACTCTATATGAACTCTTCACAAGAGTTATAGTTTTTTTATTAATAGGCATGTTGTAAAATTTCGGACCGTTTTCAGAACAAAAAGATTGTAAATACTTTAAAGCATTCATTTCTTCAAACACTTGAACATAACACAATAAAGAAGAAGGAGCATTAAATATACCTGCTCGTCCTACAATATTAATTTTATTTTTATGTAAATGAGGTGCTGTATCGCTTCCTAAAAAAAAATGTCTATCTCCGCTAGCTATAGCTTCTCTTAATGCTATTTGATCAGTTTTGTTTTTTAAAACAGGTAAACAATAAAGATATGGTTGAATTCCACCAAAAAACATATCATTTCGATTATGCATTAAATGATGTGGTGTAATAGTAGCAGAAAGATAATAAGGATCGCTTTTTTTAATATATTCTACAGATTCTTTAGTTGTAATATGTTCCAATACTATTTTTAATTTTGGAAATTTATTTCGTAGGGGTTCTAAAGTATTTTCAATAAATTTTGCTTCTCTATCATAAATATCAATATTTTGATCGATCTCTTCGCCATGAATAAGTAATGGCATTCCTATTTGTTCCATGCACTCTAGAACTCGGATAATGTAACTGATATCTTTTATACCTGTTTTTGAATTGGTTGTAGAATCATTAGGGTATAATTTAGCTGCTATGAATATTTTTTTAGAAAACCCAATTTTTAGTTCTTCAGGCATTGTAAATCGAGTCAAATAGCAAGTCATTAATGGCTGGAATTTATACTTCAAGTTCATTGCATTTAAAATTTTGCTACGATAATGAATACTTTTAAAACAATTAGTAATAGGACTGTCAAGGTTTGGCATAATTAAAGCTCTATTATAAAATTTACCGGTATAATGAATAACTTTTTTTAAAATTTCATTATCTCTTAAATGAACATGCCAATCATCAGGTTTTATAATTGTAATTTTTCTTATAATTTCAGGCATATTTTCCTTATGATTAAGTAGAATTGTTTTAAATAATTTTAAATTATCAATATTTTTTAAATAAATATTTTTATATAAACTGAAATTATTTTTTAAAAGTCATTTTTCATAATTAGTCTTTAATATATAACATGTTTATCTCATTAAGAAAAATTAAAATATCTTTTTATATTTATAGGTTAGTGTAGAATGAAACTTTTAAAATCTTTAATATCAGTAAGTTTTATGACTTTAATATCTCGTATATTAGGTTTTATTAGAGATATTTTAATAGCTAGTATATTCGGTGCTTCTATGTTTACCGATGCTTTTTTTATATCCTTTAAAATTCCTAACTTACTACGTCGCATTTTTTTTGACGGTGCATTTTCTCAGGCCTTTATTCCTATATTAATGGAATATAGAGTGAATAAAAATGAGAAATATATACAAAATTTTATTTCTTCTATATTTGGCTTTATGATCTTTGTTTTGTTGATAACGACAATATTGGGAATATTTTATTCTCGTTTTTTAATTTTAATTAGTGCACCAGGCTTTACAGAAATTCCTGAAAAATTAAGAGTATCTACATGTTTATTAAAAATAATATTTCCTTATATTTTATTGATTTCTTTGTCTTCATTGTTTTCATCAATTTTAAATAGTTGGAACTATTTTTCTATTCCAGCTCTATCTCCAATATTTTTAAATATTAGTATTATTATTTTTTCTTTATTTTTTAGTGCTTTTTTTCATCCCTCTATTATTGCACTAGCATGGGCTGTAATCATAGGTGGTTTATTGCAGCTATGTTATCAACTTCCTTTTTTATATAAAATCAATATGTTAGTTTTACCAAGTATAAATTGGAATAATATTGGTCTTTTGAAGATTTTAAAAAAAATAGGTCCCGCTATTTTAGGTGCTTCTGCTAATCAAATTTCTTTAGTGATAAATACTATTTTTAGTTCATCACTCAATTCTGGATCAATATCTTGGATTTATTATGCTGATCGATTAATAGAATTTCCAGTAGGAATATTGGGTGTATCATTAAGTACTATTTTATTTACATCTCTTACTAAGAGTTATAAATCCGGTATAATATTGGAATATAAAAAATTAATTAATTGGGGGTTACGTGTTGGTGTAATTGTATCCATTCCAATTTCAGCAATACTTTTTTTTCTAGCAAAACCAATAGTTATAGTTCTTTTCCAATATGGAAAGTTTACAGATCTTGATGTTTTAATGACAAAAAAAACATTAGAATTATATTCTTTTGGTTTGATTTCTTTTATTTTAGTAAAAATTTTATCTTCTGCTTTTTATGCTCGTGAAGAAATAAATATTCCTATGAAGATTTCATTATTTACACTTTTTTTGACTCAATTAATGAATCCATTTTTAATTTTTTATTTTAAACATGCCGGTCTTGCTTTATCCGCAAGCATATCTGGATGGGTAAATTTGTCATTACTTTATTGGAAGTTACATCAAAAAAAAATTATATATTTAAAATATAGCGAATTAATTTTTCTTATGAGTGTCATTATATCAACATTAACGATGATTTTGATTGTATTTTTTATACTATATTATATGCCCTTATGGAGTATAGGTTCTTTTTTGTATAAAATTGCTCGTTTATTTTTTGTTCTATTTGTATCTGGAATTGGATATTTTTTTATGTTACATTTTTTAGGAATACATTTATTACATTTTTTTGATAAAAATTCTTGAAATAAATTAGTATCATATTAATCATATATACATGATATGTAATCATTATTATATAATTAATGTGATATTTATTATATAATATGATTTTAAAGAATATTAAAATATAACTGTATTTGAAGTTACTCAATTATTTTTTAAATCATATTTACGTACTATTATAAAAAAATACATATATTTCATATGACTTATCATTCATCTAAAAATAATGGAGTTTCAAATGAAAAAACGAACTCTTGCTATCGTATTTTTATTAGCAAGCTTAGTCACGTCTGTTCAAGCTGAAGAAAAAAATGGATGGTATCTAGGTACTAAGATTGGATGGTCTCAATTTGATCCTTTAAAATATGTTGTTAATAATTCTAAAAATGACTATTTTAGTAAAATTGATGTTTTAAAAGACAAATTTAGTGCTCCAATTATTGGATTATTTTTAGGATACGAATTTAATCCTTATTTTGGTTTTGAAATAGAAAATGATACTAATGGTTTTGCTCCTCATTTAATGTTTCAAAAAGATCAAAAAGATCAAAAATATATACAGTCTAATAGACTGCAGTTATCAACAAAGCTATCTTATCCAATCACAGACAATTTTCATGTTTATACAAAATTAGGTAGTATGATTCCTTGGGATAATCTTTCTTCTAAACAAGATTTACAAAACATGTTTACTAAAGAAAGTAAATTATTACCTAGTGTTTCTTTAGGTGCCGAATATATTTTTAATAAAAAATTTATTACTAGATTAGATTATAGTTGGAATAATAGTGTTCAAAACATAATGAATTCATCTATTAAACCTTCTATCGGAGATGCTGTTTTTTCTTTAGGATGGAAATTTGGAAAACCTGATATTAATGATGTTTTTTCATCTTATGATGATGAATTATTAAATACTACTAAATATAGTATATTGAATGAAAATATTAATTTTCCTTTTAATAGCACAGAATTAAAACCGATTGCTTATGATAAACTTGATAAATTAGAAAGTGATCTAAAAAAGATGAAACTAAAAAATATCTCGATTGTTCTTTTAGGACATGCTGATAAAATAGGCAATTCAGAATATAATCAAAAATTATCTGAAGATCGCGCATATAGTATTAAAAATTATTTAACATCTCGAGGTTTTTCTAGAGAAAACATCACAGTACAAGGTATGGGAAACGCGTATCCATTAACTAATCAAGTTTGTAAAGATATAGAAAACAAACCTTTATTAATTAGTTGCTTAGCTCCAGATCGTCGCGTAGAAATTGAAGTTTTATCTGATATTCAATAAAAATTTATATATATCTTAAATGTTTGATTTAGTTATAGTTTTTTTGATTATATCGATGGAAGGATAGTTATTATTAAGTTTTATTTTATATTATTTCGGAGAGAGAGAGATTCGAACTCTCGGACGATTGCTCGTCGGCGGTTTTCAAGACCGCTGCCTTAAACCACTCGGCCACCTCTCCGATATAAAAAAATAACTTAAATAGGATATTATCCTAATAATAAATGATTATATTATATATTGCAAAGATAATTTTAGTTTATTTTTATAAATGAATTTAAAAAAAATTATTTGTAATTTTTATTTTTTTTTTCTATAATGATGTTATAGGCGTGTTGACAGATTGGATATGTGGCGGATTGCAAATCCGTATAGCCCGGTTCGATTCCGGGATACGCCTCTAAAAAATTAGCCCGGATGGTGAAATTGGTAGACACAAGGGACTTAAAATCCCTCGGCTTTAAAGCTTTGCGGGTTCAAGTCCCGCTCCGGGTACCATACATTTTTATTTTAAAAAAGCTTGATATATCTTATATTTGTTTGTTTTTTTTAATATAAAGTATTTTTTAAATATCTTTTCTAATAAATTATCACAATTTAAAAAACTGTTGACTACAAATCTTAATTCTCCTTCTAATGTTAAATATTTTTTAGAAGCATAAATTATTTTTTTTATTATATTAAAATTAATTTTTAAATCTTCATGAAAAGGTGGATTGGAAATAATCAAATCAAATTTTTGACATATATTTGAGTATAAATCACTACATATTACTGTTCCTTTTAATTGATTTGAATCAAGTGTATATTGGCTGCATTTTAATGCAGCTATATTATTATCAACTAGTGTTAGAATTGCTTGAGGAGAAATACAAAGTAGTGATGCTGATAAAAATCCCGTTCCGGAACCTATATCTAAAACTTTCCCACTTATATTTTTTGTAAAAGTAGAAGCGAGTAGCTCGCTACCTTCATCTATTTTTTTATAACCAAAAACACCTGGAAGAGATTGTATAAAACACTTTTTCCATATGTGTGTCTTAAAAAAATCTTCTAATATAAATTTTTTTTGTTTTTTTAAAAATCCTGAAATTAAAAGAGAATGTTTTGCGCTATCTATTTTATTTAAAGTAATCCAGTTTTTAAAAATTAATGGCGCACTTCTTACTCCACTAGAATTTTCTCCTACAATAAAAATTTCAGTATTTATTTGTAAATGTGAAATTAAATTTATTAATTGAAATTGTGCTTCGGATTTATCTTTTGGCCAATAATAAATTATTGTATCGCAGTTTTGAATCATTTCTTGTGAAACTAATAAATTATTATAAATATGAATATTTTTTATATTTTTTACATTCTTTTTTAAATTAATATATATATTATATTTATAAAGATTTATTTTTGTATTAACAGTGGAGAGGCGTAAAGGAAAATTATCTTGTATATTTCCTGAAAAAAATACTTTTTTAGTTTTAAATATACTGCTATGACGCAATATAAGTTTGCTGCTTTTACACAAAAACAAAATATTTTTTTCCTTTGTAATATTTTTAAAATGTTTTTAATTTATTTTTTAAAAATATACTTATAAAAGTATTGTTTTTTTTAATTAAAAAATAGAAATTGTTATCATATAGTATTTATACTATAATTCACTTGCATAAATTCTTTTTTTTTTATTTATAATCAGATATAAAAATGATATATAAATTTTATGTGAATATAAGTATATATTATTGAGCAATAAATATGCTAAAAACATCCATTGAAATTAAGGGTAGTAATTTTACATTACTAGTAATGTATTTAAATAATCATAATATAGATTTGATTAATGAATCATTATATAAAAAAATTCAAGAATGTCCAAAATTTTTTAAAAACGCACCTGTTATTGTTAATGTATCAGGCTTATGTAATGTATCAGATTGGAAGAAAATACAAGAAATTATTATGTCTCATGGTTTTTTTGTTATAGGAGTAAGCGGTTGTGAAGATAAAACATTAAAAAGAATTATTATTAATTCAGGATTGCCTATTTTATCAGAAAGCAAAAAGAAAAATAAAAATCTCATCAATGATATCTCGATCGCTTCTACAGAAAAAACAAAAATAGCAATCACAAAAAAAATAGAAAAAACTCATATTATAGATATACCTGTACGTTCAGGTCAAAAAATTTATGCAAAACATGCTGATTTGATAGTAGTTAATAATGTTAGTGCTGGAGCTGAGTTAGTCGCAGATGGAAATATTCATATTTATGGTGTAGTTCGTGGAAGAGTTCTTGCAGGTGCTGATGGAGACACAACAAGAAAAATATTTTGCACAGCATTATTTGCTGAACTTGTTTCTATATCTGGTGAATATTGGTTATCAGATCAAATACCAGCTGAATTTATTGGAAAATCAGTTCAAATTTACTTAAGAAATAAATTTTTAACGATTAATTCTCTCGGTTAAGTGTATTTTTTAAAGGATTTTTTTATATGACACGGATTATTGTAGTAACTTCAGGGAAGGGAGGTGTAGGTAAAACTACTTCAAGTGCAGCTATTGCAACTGGTTTAGCACAAAGGGGCAAGAAAACGATTGTTATAGATTTTGATATAGGATTAAGAAATTTAGATTTAATAATGGGATGCGAACGTAGAGTGGTATATGATTTTATTAATGTAATACAAGGCGATGCAACACTTAATCAGGCTTTGATAAAAGATAAAAAAACAAATAATTTATTTATCCTCCCAGCATCTCAGACTAGAGATAAAGATGCTTTAACACGTGAAGGAGTCGAAAAAGTTTTCAAAGAACTTATAAAAATGAAATTCGATTTTATTATTTGCGATTCACCGGCGGGCATTGAAACTGGTGCCATTTTAGCAATATATTTTGCGGATGAAGCTATCATTACTACTAATCCCGAAGTTTCCTCAGTACGAGATTCTGATCGAATCTTAGGAATTATCGCATCTAAATCAAAAAGAGCTGAACAAAATAACGTTCCCATAAAAGAGTACCTTTTGTTAACACGCTACAATCCTACACGTGTTAAAAAAGGTGAGATGTTAAGTATGAAAGATGTTTTAGATATTCTCCAAATACCAATAATAGGTGTAATCCCAGAAGACACATCAGTTCTTCGCGCTTCTAATCAAGGAGAATCTATTATCTTAGATGTCCATTCAAATGCGGGATGCGCTTATTATGACACCGTTAATCGATTATTAGGACAAGAATGTAGTTTTCGCTTTATTGAAGAAGCTAAAAAAAGTTTTTTACAACGTTTATTCGGGAGATAGGTATGGCTTTGTTGGATTTTTTTTTATCCCGTCATAAAAATACTGCCAATGTTGCAAAAGAGAGATTGCAAATAATTGTTGCAGAACAAAGAAAATATAACAATGAACCAGATTATTTCCCACAATTAAAACGTGAAATACTATCTGTAATTTGTAAATATGTAAATATAGAACCAAATATGGTAACGGTTCAATTAGAACAAAAAAAAGAAGATATTTCTATATTAGAATTAAATATTATTTTACCCGATTAAAGTACTCACTAAAATATATTAAATTAATAATGAGAATATTAATATTTACATATATACTTTATTATTTATTTCAATTTAATGCAATCAATACTGAAGTATATTTAATATTTCAGTATTGATTGTTATTAATTATAATATATCATTTTTTAAAAATGATCATATATATAATTTATATCATTATCTTTAGAACAAGATGTTTTTAAGTTTTTTATTTTTAATAAAACAAATGGAATTATATCTTGTGCATTAGGTAAAAAATAATGAAATTTATTTACGTTTAAAAAATTTTTGTATTCGATTGATTCCCATCCATTACCGATAAGAGTCCAATTATTTTTTAAATTGCTAATTTTATCTTTGATTAATTTTTTTTTTATTAAAGATTCTGTATTTTCTCCAGTCCAAATATTTTGACTATTTCTTGTATATTTTGCCCAATATACTTCTGTTTTTTTTGCATCAACTGCAAATATGATATATTTTTTCTTATATTTTCGCCATGCTTTTTCGGCTATAATTGCTAGTGTAGAAACACTAATAATAGGGATCTGCAAACTTAAAGAGAAACTTTGTGCAATACTTGCAGCGATACGTATGCCTGTAAAATTTCCCGGTCCTTTTGCAAAAGAGACATAGTTTAGTTCTTGTAATTTGGTTTTAGTTTGAAATAATACTTTTTGAATCATAGGCAAAATTTTTATTGTATGTTTTTTTTTGCACATCTCTGATAGAGAATAAATATATTGATTTTTATATATAGCAACTGAACAACAATCCATTGAACTATCAATAGCTAAAATTATATTGGACATAATTTTCTCAATGACTTATTGAATTTCTTGAAGAATTATTTAAGTTTTTCATCTTGATTTTTAATAATTCTGACTAAATCAATTCGATATTCTGTTGCTTTAATAATATGAAAATTAAAAGGATGAATGTAAATAGTTTCTCCTGGAAGAGGTAGTTGACCTTTTTGAGCAATTAACAGACCGCCTAAAGAGGCGTAATTTTTTTCTTTAATTAATTCTTCTGTATTGAGTAATTGTTGTAATGAATGCAAGTCGGTTTCACCTTTTACTAGCCAACTATTATTTTCTTGTATAATGTCTGGTGTTTCGTCAGCATCTGGAAATTCTCCTGCTATAGCTTCTAAAACATCTAAAGGAGTAATTAATCCTTGTATGACTCCAAACTCGTTACTGACAATCACAAAACTACCTTGAGCACGGCGAAGTACACCAAGAAGATTGATAGGGTCTAAGGTGTCCGGTATAATTATTGGTAATATTTTACTTGCAAAAGTAGATACGTCTATTTTTTTTTCAATAGCAACAAGTAATTCTTTAGCACGTACAATACCTATTATTTCATCTAATTCTCCCTTGCAAACTGGAAATAAACTATGTGGAGTATCTAATAATTGCATTCGAATTTCATCAGTGCTTTTTTCTGTATTTACCCAAGAAATATTACCTCGAGGAGTCATTATACTTCTAATAGAACGTCCAGCTAAGGTTAAAACACCATTTATCATATATCTTTCTTCATCTTTAAATGTTTCTATTTCTGATGATGATTCAATAGATTCTGTTTTTTTATTATTATTTTTTATTTCTTTTTTTTGTTTATTTTTATTTTTTTCTTTTATCATTAAACGCAAAATAGTTTCAGCTGCTCTTTGTCTCATGGGTCTTCTAGATTGATTTTTCATGAAATTATGACGAGCTATTTGATTAAAAATTTCAATTAAAATAGAAAATCCTATTGCTGCGTATAAATATCCTTTAGGAATACAAAATCTTAATGCTTCCGTCACTAAACTAAAACCAATCATTAATAAAAAACTAAGACATAGTACTACTACTGTTTGATGAAGATTAATAAAATTAGTTAATTTTTTTGATGCTAATAACATTAATATAGTTGCCAATATAACTGCTATCATCATAATTAATAATTGATTAACCATACCAACAGCCGTTATTATTGCGTCTAAAGAAAAAACTGCGTCTAATACGACTATTTGAATTACTACAGCCCAAAAACCTGCGTAATTTTTATTTTCTGAATTTTCATGATGATTGTTTTCTAATCTTTCATGTAATTCCATTGTAGTTTTAAATAATAAAAACAAACCACCAAATAAAAGAATTATATCACGTATTGATAAAGAGAAAAAATGGTTGTGAATAATAGGAGAAGTGAGTGTTACAACCCAAGATATTAATGATAGTAATGCTAAACGCATCACTAGAGCTAATCCTAAACCAATTAAACGCGCTTTATCTCTTTGATTAGGAGGTAGTTTTTCTGATAAAATTGCTACAAATATTAAATTATCAATTCCTAATACTACTTCTAGGATAACTAGTGTTAATAAGCCGGCCCAAGTTGACGGGTCTAAAAAAAACTCCATCAGAAAAACTCCATAAAAAAAAATAGGACAGCATAATATTTAATACATCTGAGATATAAAATATCTTATGTCGATATACTCTTTATTTGATTATATCTAGAATATTAAAAATAGTTTTGGATAAAAAAGATCATGCGAATGAACAGATTTTGAGAGAATTCATGTATGAAGTTATTAATTTTTTAAAAGTATTAAATATCTTTGAAAAAATGAAGTCCTCTGATTTTTTATCACAGAGGGCTTTTTAAAAATTTTTTCTTAACTAGTATTTATTTTATATAGAAAAAACATTTACTGCAGCAGGACCTTTTTGTCCATCTTGAATTTCAAATTCAACGTTTTGTCCTTCACTCAAGGTCTTAAAGCCGTTTCCTTGAATTGAAGAAAAATGAACAAAGACATCTTTGCTTCCATCTGATGGCGTAATAAAACCAAAACCTTTAGACTCGTTGAACCACTTAACTTGACCTTTAATCTTAGCCATTTTGTAACTTCCTTAAGGAATATTTATTAGTCTTAATGCTAATTTATGGAGAAAACAATAACATTACTGTATGAGGCATGAATTTAAGATTTGGCAAGAGAAGTTGTGTCAACGTCTTTACTCTAAACTTTTTTAACTTTAAGATTCTATGCATAAACAGAATTGTAGCTTGTTTTACTTAAATATTTAATTAATAATTAAAATTCAATAATAAAAAGCATAATATTTTCATATAATAACATTTTTATATAAAAAAACAAGTTTAAATTAATATTCTAAAAAAATACTTTTATATGTTTTTTTGTTCTCTTAATAGAAAGATGGTAAATATTTTTCTATTAAGAGAAGTATGTTTTTACTACATATATTCTTTTTTATATAGTGCTTGAATTCTTTTTTCTAGAGTTGGATGAGATGCAAATAATTTTAGAAAAGAATTAGATTTTCCATGAATGCAAAATGCAATCATACTATCAGATTCTTGAGGTTCATGACTTGTTTTTAAACGATTTAATGCAGAAATCATTTTTTCACGACCTACTAATTTTGCAGAGCTAGCATCAGCATAAAATTCACGATGTCTAGAAAACCACATGGTAATAATACTAGCTAAAACACCAAAAATTAACTCTAAGAATGTAGAAATTAAAAAATATAGAAAAGGATTTCGTTCTTCTACATTATTTTCATTTCGATTGCTTGATATTGTACTGCTAATTATTTGTGAAAGAACACGAGATATGAAAATAACGAAAGTATTAACGACACCTTGAACTAATGTCATAGTGATCATATCACCATTGGAAATATGACTGATTTCATGTGCAATTACAGCTTCTGCTTCATGACGAGTCATATTTTCCAATAGTCCCGTGGAAATAGCAATTAGAGCAGAATTACGACGCGCACCTGTTGCAAATGCATTAATATCAGGTGCATGATATATTGCTATTTGAGGCATAATAATGCCTTTTTTAATAGATTGTTCGCGAATAGTATCTATTAGCCAATTTTCCATTTCATTCCGAGGATGAGTGATAATTTTTCCATTTACAGATCTTAATGCGATCCATTTTGATAGAATTAATGATAAAATAGAACCACTAAAACCAAATAAACTCGACATAATTAATAAACTATAAATATTATTAGACTGAATACCTGTAAGATTAAGAATCAGACTAAATATTAACATAACTGCTAAATTAGTTAATAAGAAAAGAATAATACGTATCATGAGATATTATCTTCCTCGCTTAGCAAAATAAATATTTATTAAACTAATAATTTAATATTTATTATAAAAGTAAATATTTTTAAATTTTTTTAATATATCAATTTCTATATTATTTTTTATTTTGATGAATATTAAAACATTAATTTTTAAGCTAACATAGTTGACTGAATCAAGTCAAGACAGATCAATTTTTTAAAATTATTTTTAATTAAATTTATGCCAAAAATGATTATTACGAGCAAGTAGTAAATCTGAATTTTTTGGTCCCCAAGTTCCTGATATATATAATTCAGGAGTATTATTTTTCATTTTTTTCCATCCATCTATAATCGGATCTATCCACTTCCATGCTGCTTCCACTTCATCACGACATACAAATAATGATTTTACGCCTCTCATACTCTCTAATAATAATCTTTCATAAGCATCAATTAAATTTTTAGAATATTTTTTATACAAATGAATAGATTCTAATTGAGAATTTTCTAGTTGATATTCTCTGTCTAATCCCGGTGTTTTATTGAAAATATTAAATTTAATATTTGTATTTGGTTCTAAACGTATGATTAGCTTGTTTTGTGATAATTCTAAATTTGAATTTTTAAATAAATTTATAGGTACTTTCTTAAAAAAAACTACTATTTCAGAATATTTTTGTGCTAAACGTTTTCCTGTTCTCAGATAAAATGGAATACCAAACCATTTTTGATTATTAATATAAACTTTAATAGCAACAAAAGTTTCAGTATTACTATTTTTATTCGCACCATATTCTTCTAAATAAGACGGTACTTGTTTCCCTTTGATCATTCCAGAACAATATTGTCCTCGAACAGTTGTTTTATGAACATTATTAATGTCAATTGGATTAAGAGAACGTAGTATTTTTACTTTTTCATATTGGATACTTTCAGATGTAATATTTTTCGGTTGATCCATGGCAAGAATGGTTAGTATTTGCAAAAGATGATTTTGCACCATATCTCTCATTTGTCCCATTTGATCAAAGTAATTCCAACGACCTTCAATTCCCACTTCTTCGGATACAGTAATCTGAATATGATCAATAATTTTATTGTCCCAGTTATGAAAAAAAAATGAATTAGCAAAACGTAAAGCGAGAAGATTAAGTATAGATTCTTTTCCTAGATAATGATCAATACGAAAAATTTGTGATTCTAGAAAATATTTAGAAATTTGATTATTAATTTTTTTTGACGTTTCTAAACAAATTCCTAATGGTTTTTCTAAAACTATACGTGCTGGAATTACATTTAAATTTGCATTTCCTAAACCTGTAAAAATAGCATTTAATGTATTAGGAGGAACTGCACAATAATAAATAATGATATTTTTTTTTTTCTGTAATATTTCTTTTAATCGAAAAAAATGTAGTAATTCACAAAAATCAATATTACAAAAATGTAAACGTGAAACAAATTTTTTCCAAATAACACTATCAATTTCTTCATTTAAAAAATTTTTTATTGCTGTTTTTGCTACTATTATATAGTCTTTAGTACTCCAATTAGCACGACCTGAAAAAATTATACGTGTATCTTTGTGTATTTTTTTAGATTTTTCTAATCTATATAAAGCAGGTAACAATTTTCTTTTCGTTAAATCTCCTTTTGCTCCAAAAATTACTAAATCGCAAGCTTGATTTGTTTCTGTGATCATAATTTTCTCTTTTTTAAAATTTATATATAAAATAAATACTTTACACACAAAATTTTTATTTTATAAAAATCATACTATTATTACAGATTTTTGTTTTTTTATAATATACTATTTGATTAGTTAAATTATTTTTATTGATTTTACTAAATAACTTAATAAAGTTAAATAAATATTTCCCGCAATTAAACTAATATTTATTTTAAAAAACAATTTTAAAAAATTTTTAAAAAGGTATTTTTTATGTTAAATCGATTAAGAAGAACAAAAATTGTAGCTACTTTAGGACCTTCTACAGATGCAAATGATAATCTCGAAAAAATAATTCGTTCTGGAGTAAATGTTTTGCGATTAAATTTTTCTCATGGTTCAGCAAACGAACATAGATCAAGAGCCAAAAAAGCAAAAATAATCATGAGAAATTTAAATTGTCATATTGCATTACTTGGTGATTTACAAGGTCCTAAAATTCGAATTTCTAGATTTAGAAAAAATAGTATTTTTTTAAATATAAATGATTTTTTTATCTTAGATGCTCTGTTAGAAGAAAATGATGGAAATCAAGATAGAGTAGGTATTGATTATAAAAAATTACCATATGATCTCAAAGTGGATGATATACTATTATTAGATGATGGAAGAGTACAGTTAAGAGTTATACAAGTTACTCATCATGAAATATTTACGAGAGTGGTTATAGGAGGGATTCTTTCTAATAATAAAGGTATTAATAAATTAGGTGGTGGGTTATCTGCAAATGCATTAACTGAAAAAGATAAAAAAGATATAATACTAGCAGCTGAAATCAATGTAGATTATTTAGCAGTATCGTTCCCAAGATGTAGTGATGATTTAAAAAAAGCAAGAAAATTAGCTGAAAAATCTGGAAGTAATGCTAAAATAGTAGCAAAAATAGAACGTGCAGAAGCCGTGATAAATCAAAATACTATAGAAGATATAATATTAGCATCAGATGCAATTATGATAGCTAGAGGAGACTTGGGCGTAGAAATAGGTGATTCTGAACTTGCCGGTATTCAAAAAAAATTAATCAGAACTGCTAGACAATTAAATAGAATAGTTATTACTGCAACACAAATGATGGAATCAATGATTTTAAATCCATCACCTACTCGTGCGGAAGTTATGGATGTAGCTAATGCTGTTTTAGATGGTAGTGATGCAGTTATGCTTTCAGCTGAAACTGCATCTGGTAAATATCCATCTGAAACTGTTATAAAAATGGCAAAAATTTGTCAAGGAGCAGAAAAAGTACCAAGTATTAACGTTTCTAGACATCGTCTTAATGCAAAATTTAATGATATTGAAGAAGCAATTGCAATGTCTGCCATGTATGTTGCTAATCATTTAAAAGGAATTACCGCGATTGTTACAATGACTGAATCAGGAAAAACTGCACTTATGACATCTAGAATTACATCTGGATTACCTATTTTTGCTTTATCAAAACATAAGAAAACTTTAAATTTAGCAGCGCTTTACAGAGGCGTTACTCCCATATATTTCGATAGCGAAAATAATGGTTTTCAAGCCGCTAATGAAGCAATTGATCTCTTGTGTAAAAAAGGTTTTTTATATACTGGTGATTTAGTTATTATAACTCAAGGTGATATTATGGGTAAAATAGGTAAAACTAATACTAGTAGAATTTTAAAAGTCATATAACTTGCATTAAAATTCAATTTTTTATTGATACTAGCATAGAAACGATATGATTTTATATTGATACATTAATAGAATAATTATTAATCCAGATTTTATAGTATAAATATCATTTATCAGTATATCTGGTATTACCCGGTTAAGTAATTTTTTCTTTTATTTTAAATTTTTCATGTATCTTTATTAAAATTTTTTGATGTATATCGAGTTTTGTATTCATACTTATTTGTTTATATATAATCTAAAAACTAGATATTTTATTAAGATGTTCTTTAATGATTTTACTATTACTATTAGCTACATAAAAAATACTTTTAGAAATAACTAAATCTATTTATAAATTAAGTGTTAAGAAATGCGTTACTAAGATTAAGATAATGTAAATAAAATGAAGAAGAAATTCTATTTTGTTTGAAAAACAAACAATAAATACATTCATTTTTTACTAAAAACATTGATGTTGTAAAAATTATTATTTAATAAATTATGTGAATAAATAAATTAAAATCACTTCTTATTTAAAATTGATAAAAATCTACTGGTCATTGCATTATTTTAATCATACTATTGATTTAAGATTTATTTAAACGTGGTTACTATATACTTTAAAAAACAACAGAACTTTGCTAGATAAATATTTTTTTATAAAAATTAAAGATTTTCTATTTCAGTTCTCATAGTTAACTTCATTGATTTTTTCTCCAGTGCGAACGAAACGACTATAATCTGTAATATTATTTATATAATTATTTGTATAGCTCTATAAGTATTTTAAACTCAATTCTATTTTATTTAAAAAAACTTTCATTTAATTTGTGTAATAAAAGAGTTATTTAGAGCCTGATAAACAACTAAATATTGTTTTAATATTAATTAAAAAAAGAATCATTTTATCAATCTCCTATATTTTTTTAAAATATTTTTTTTGATAAAAATTTATTATTTACTTAAAAAATTCACTTTAATTTCTTATTAGAATAATAAAATTAGAATTTTTTACTTTTTTTTAATATAATATTGATGTTCATCTGAAAAAATATATCCTATAATATAGGAACTAAAAAAAATGATTTATTAAGATATGTTAAAATTCATTCAATTAAAAAATGTTTATGTAAATTTTTCTAATCGCTCTATCCTTTCTAACATATCATTATCTTTAATTCCTAATCGTGTTCTTACTTTAATCGGACCCAATGGAGCTGGTAAATCTACTTTAGTACGTATTATTTTGGGATTAATAAAACCTAATACTGGTACAATTGTTCGTTCTTGTAAATTGTCTATTGGTTATGTACCGCAAAAATTATCTCTTAATACATTATTACCGATCACAGTAGAACGATTCATGAAATTATCTAAAAGAACAGATGACATAAAAATATCAAAAATATTAAAACGTGTAAAAGCGGAATCTTTAAAAGATTCTCAGTTGCAAAAATTATCTGGTGGAGAAATGCAGAGAATTCTGTTAGCTAGAGCCTTATTGCATGATCCGAATCTTCTTGTTTTAGATGAACCTACACAGGGAGTTGATATAATGGGACAACTTGCTTTATATGAATTGATTAATCAAATTCGATATGAATTAAAATGTTCTGTTTTAATGGTTTCTCACGATTTAAATTTTGTAATGGCAAAGACAGATGAGGTAATTTGTTTGAATAATCATATTTGTTGTTCTGGCGCTCCAGAAACTGTTTATAATAATGCGGAATTTATTTCTATATTTGGATTGCAACGTGTAAAAGAAATGGCTATTTATTATCATAATCATAATCATACACACGATTTTTAAAAAATATATTAATATTATTAATAGAGTGATTTTTATGTTTGAACTAGTTTTCTCAGGATGGTTAGCAGGTGTTATAATATCTTTAATAACTGGACCATTGGGTTCATTTATAGTTTGGCGTCGGATGTCTTCTTTTGGTGATACTTTATCACATTCTTCTCTATTAGGAATAGCCATATCTGTCGTCTTGAATGTTAGTTCTATTTATGTTCTGATTTGTTTGATGAGTTTAATTGCATTTGTTATAGCCTGGTTAGAAGAATTATTACCTTGTTCACTAAATACTATTTTAAGTATAACGTCACATAGTACATTATCATTGGGAATAGTTTTAATTAGCTTAATGTCTACTAAACAACAAATAGATATTACTAATTATTTATTTGGTAATTTATTATCCGTACAAAAATCTGATTTAATTGTTATTGTGATAAGTAGTATAATAATACTGAGTATTTTGTTTTTTCGTTGGAATCATATTTTATCAGCAACTATTAATGAAGAATTAGCTCAAATAGACGGAGTAAATCTTTTTTATGCCCGTTTAACTATAATGTTGATGAGTGCTTTAACTATTTCTATAGCTATTAGGTTTGTGGGTGCATTATTGATCACTTCTTTATTAATTATTCCACCTGCAACTGCACAACATTTTTCAGGTTCTCCGGAAAAAATGGTTATTATTGCTATAATAGTGAGTATTATATCTGTTACAGGAGGAATATTTTTATCTATTTTTTATAATACTCCAGCTAGTCCATCTATTGTATTGTGCTCTTCTTTTCTTTGTGTGTTAAGTAATATTAAAAAATATTTTTATCAAAAATAAAATATTTTATTTTTTATTTTTTATAATTTTAATACCTAATTCTTGTAATGTTAAATTATCTGAAATACTAGGGGAATTTGTCATCAAACAAGCTGCAGATGTTGTTTTAGGAAAAGCAATAACGTCTCTAATACTCTGGCTGTTAGTTAAAAGCATGACGATTCTATCTAATCCTAAAGCTATTCCTGCATGTGGAGGAGCACCATATTGTAATGCTTCTATTAAAAAACCAAATTTTTCATTTTGTATTAATTTTTTCATTCCAATAATATCAAATACTTTTTTTTGTATTTTTGAATCGTGAATACGTACTGAACCACCACCGATCTCATAACCGTTGATTATAAGATCATAACTATCTGAAATAGCGAGATCAGGTGAATCTCGTAATTTTTTTTCATCCATTTTTTTTATAGCAGTAAATGGATGATGAACGGAAGAAAAATTTCCTTTAACGTCTTTATGAAACATAGGAAAATTAACTATCCAAATTGGTTTCCAAGTATTTTTTTGAGTAATATTAAGATCATCACCTATTTTTAAGCGCAACATACCAAGCGATTTATTAACAATATGTTCTTCATCAGCAATTAAAAAAATTATATCATCTTTTTTGGCATTGCTTTTTTTGAGTATTTTTTCTAAAATTTTTTCATCTAATATCTTTTTCATTGAGCTACGAATATTTTTAGATGTAACATTAAATTGTATTATTTTTATATAAAATAATTTTTTAGAACCATATTGTTTTACATATTCAGTATAAGAATCAATTTTTTTTAGACTGAGATTTGCACCCCCTGGAATACATAATAATGCTATTCGATTGTTTTTTTTAGAATTGATATTAAAAAATAATGTACATTTTTTATTTTTAAATATTTCATGTACATCAATAATTTCTATTGGATTCCTTAGATCAGGTTTATCTGATCCGTATCTTTTTATTGATTCATGAAAAGATATTTTTGGGAATTTTCTTAGTCTAATATTTAGTATTTTAAACCAAATTTTTTTTATAAGTTTTTCTGTTAAATTGCGAATTTTATCAGAACTCATAAATGAAACTTCAATATCAATTTGTGTAAATTCTGGTTGCCGGTCTGATCGTAAATCCTCATCACGAAAACATTTTACTATTTGATAGTATCTATCAATACCGGCAATCATTAATATTTGCTTAAATAATTGAGGGGACTGAGGTAATGCATAAAATTTTCCATGATGGTTACGACTAGGTACTAAATAGTCTCTAGCACCTTCCGGTGTGGATTTTGTGAGAATAGGAGTTTCGATATCTAGAAAATGTTTCTTTGTCATAAAAGTTCGTATTAAATAAGTAATTTTGTTTCTTATTTTAAGATTTTCTAAAATATTAAAACGACGTAAATCTAAATATCGATATTTTAATCTTGAGTCCTCGTTACTATGATTAGTATGATTTAATGGTAAGGATTTAGAAATATTTAAAATATTTAATGAAGATGCTAAAATCTCTATTTCTCCTGTTCTCATTTTTATGTTTATATTTTTTTCTTCTCTTTTCTGTACAATACCGGAAATTTGAATACAAAATTCATTCCTTAAATTTAAAGCATTTTTAAAAATTATATTATTTTTTAATTCAAAGATAATTTGAACAAGACCAGTAAAATCTCTCATGTCTATAAAAATAAACTGACCAAAATTTCTTACTTTATGCACCCAACCACATAGTTTAACTGTTTTTTTTAAATGTATTATTCTAATGTTTCCACAATATTCAGTACGCATAAATTCTCTTTAAATTTTTTATTTTCATAACAAAAAAATTATTTTTAATGATTTTTTATTAATAGATTTTTTAAATACATAGATAAGTTTTGAGGGAGTGAATTTTATTTTTTTATAAAATAATTGATTGATTTTTGATATTTTGTATGGTTAATTTTAATTAATATTTTATTTAAAATATTATAACTAACGACTTCTAAAAATAATTCTACCTTTAGTCAAATCATATGGTGTTAACTCTACAGTAACTTTATCACCGGTTAATATTCTAATATAATTTTTTCTCATTTTTCCTGAGATATGTGCAGTAATAATATGTTTATTTTCTAATTCTACACGAAACATGGTATTGGGTAGTGTATCTATTACTACTCCTTGCATTTCAATATTTTCTTCTTTTGCCATTTTTTTCTCATTTTTAGATATTTTTTTTAAATATGATGTTAAAATGCTCTATTATACCAGATACTAGTCATTTTGACTAGTATGATCTACAATCTATTTATGTTTTTTAAATATAATTTTTCTATATTAAAGAATTAAGATACCGTTCACTATCTAATGCAGCCATACAACCACTAGCAGATGATGTAATTGCTTGTCTATAAACATGATCTATTACGTCTCCTGCCGCAAATATACCGGGAATACTTGTTTGAGTGTAATTTCCGTGCATTCCCCGCATAACTTTAATATAATTATCTGTCATTTCTAACTGATTAACAAATATATTTGTATTAGGCGTATATCCAATGGCAATAAAGATCCCAGAAATGTTTATTTGAAATAATTTTTCTTCTTCGGGATTTTTTTGATTAATTAATACAGATGTTACACCAGAAGAATTACCTAATATATTTTTTACAGTAGAATTCAAATAAAGTACCACTTTTTTGCTTTGTATTTTTTTTCTTAATCTATCAAGTAAAATTTTCTCAGCGTTAAATTTGTTTCTACGATGTATGAGATATATTTTTTCAACAAAATTAGACAAATATAATGTTTCTTCTATAGCAGTATTTCCACCACCTACAACCGCTACTTCTTGGTTCTTATAAAAAAAACCATCGCAAACAGCACATGTTGAAACACCTTTTCCTTTAAAAGTATTTTCTGATTCTAATCCTAAATAACGAGGGTTTGCACCAGTAGCAATAATAACTGAATCAGTAGTATATTGATTATTTTCTCCTTCTAAAAAAAAAGGTTTTTTTTTGAAATTTACACAAGTGATATTATCAGATATAACTTCAGTGTTAAATTTTACTGCATGTTTATGCATACGATTCATTAATTCTTTACCACTTATTTGATTCATATCTGCAGGCCAATTTTCAATTTCATTAGTATTCATCAACTGTCCTCCTGGATTTATTCCCGTAATTAAAAGAGGCTTTAAATTAGCTCTTGAAGAATATATCGCTGCAGTATATCCTGCAGGTCCAGAACCTAAAATAATTACCTTTCTATGTTCAATAGTACGCATATTTAATTCCTTCGAAGTTAATTTATTCTATTAAAAAAAATATATATCATATGATAATTAATTATTAATATTTTACATATAAAAAATTATGTGATGAATAAAAAAATGAGTTATTATTTATAATAATTAAATTTTATAACTTTACTTTATATATTCAATTGAATTATATCAAATATCTTTTTACGTATTAAGTATAGTATTAAAAATACACAAATCTATTATATACTGAATGCAATCAATTATTAAAAATATTATATATTTATAAATATTTAATAAAATTAACAATTTTTATATATTTTATGAAATTAAAACATTCATAAATAATTAAAAAAAAAGAAAAATACCATGTTAAATCCTTATTTATTACGAAATGAATTATATTCAACAGCTGCAAAATTATTGAAAAAGGGTTATGAATTAGATGTTTCCGCTATTTCTTCTATGGAAGATAAACGTAAAAAACTACAAATTCATACTGAAAATTTACAATATAAACACAATTCTTTATCAAATTTAGTTAGAGATGCAAAAAATATTAAGAAAAAAACTGCATATTTGAAAAACCAAGTTATACAATTAGGAAAAGATTTACAAGCTTCTAAACTTGAACTTAGTTCTTTACAAGAAAAAATTTATCGTTTTTCTATGTGTATACCTAATATTCCTTCTGATGATGTTCCTGAAGGAAACAAATCAAGTCATAATAAAGAAATTAAATATTGGGGTAAAAAAAGAAAGTATGACTTTGTAATTCAAAATCATGTAGAAATAGGAAAAAAATTCAATGAATTAGATTGGAAATCTTCCGTACAAATCTCGGGATCAAGATTTGTTGTTATGAAAGGTAATATCGCTCTTTTACACCGTGCATTAAGTCAATTTATGTTAGATTTGCACACTATCAATCATGGTTATATAGAATCTTATGTACCTTATTTAGTTCATCCTCAAGCTTTATATGGAACTGGACAATTACCTAAATTTAGTGATGATTTATTTCATATAAATATTATGAATAAACACGATTATATATTAATTCCTACTGGAGAAGTACCATTAACTAATTTAGTTTGTAACAAAATAATAGAAGAAAAAGATTTACCTATTATGTTAACTGCACATACGCCTTGTTTTCGTTCAGAAGCATCTTCTTATGGACGTGATGTAAAAGGATTGATTCGATTACATCAATTTGACAAAGTAGAATTAGTGCAAATTGTTACACCAGATAAATCTATGGAAACTTTAGAAAAATTGACAAATCATGCTGAAAAAGTACTACAACTCTTAGAACTACCATATAGAAAAATACTCTTATGTGGAGGAGAAATGGGTTTTGCTTCCGTCAAAACTTATGATTTAGAAGTTTGGTTTCCTGCTCAAGAAAAATATAGAGAAATTTCTTCTTGTTCTAATATGAGTGATTTTCAAGCTCGTCGTATGAAAACTCGTTATCGAAAAAAATCTGAACAAAAAAATTATTTTGTACATACGCTAAATGGATCTGGATTGGCAATAGGTAGAACGCTAGCAGCAATTTTAGAAAATTATCAACATTCTGATGGTCGTGTAGAAATTCCTAAAATTCTTCAAAAAAAATATATGCGAGGTTTAGAATTTATAAACTAATTATAAATATAATTCTAAACGATAATTGGTGAGAAACAATGAACGTAGTTTACAATTTTAGTGCTGGTCCAGCTATGATTCCAAAAGATGTTCTTCAACAAGCAAAAAAAGAACTAAAAAATTGGAATCAATCAGGTTCGTCTATTATGGAAATTAGTCATCGTAGTGATGAGTTTATTCAAGTTGCTTTAGAAGCAGAAAAAGACTTGAGAGATTTATTAATGATTCCAGATTCCTTTACAGTATTATTTTGTCAAGGTGGTGCTAGAGGACAATTTTCTGCTGTTCCTATGAATTTATTAGGTAATGATTCAAAAATCCCAGACTATATAAATAGTGGATATTGGTCAAATTGCGCATTAATAGAAGCTAAAAAATATTGCAGGCCTAAGTCTATATTTATTACAAAAATGATAAATGAGAAAATATCTCTTTTACCTATTGAAGAATGGAATATTAATAAAAATTCAGCATATATTCATTATTGCCCCAATGAAACAATAGAAGGACTATCTATCTATCAAGAACCTGTTTTCGATAACAAAATAGTTATTGGAGATTTTTCATCTTTTATTTTGTCTCGTTCAATTAATATTGAAAATTATGATCTAATTTATGCGGGTGCTCAAAAGAATATTGGTCCAGCAGGTATAACAATAATTATTATTCGAAAAACATTAATAGAATATTATTCTAAAATATCCCCTTCTATTTTAGATTATAAAAAAATATCAGAACATAATTCTATGTTTAATACACCCCCTACATTTGCTTGGTATTTATCAGGATTAGTTTTTAAATGGTTAAAAAAGCAAGGTGGTTTAAAAAAAATTGAAATATTGAATCAAGAAAAATCAGATTTATTGTATAAAAAAATTGATAATAGTGATTTTTATATCAACAGAATAGACAAGAAAAATAGATCACAGATGAATGTTGTATTTCATTTAATTGAGCCTAAATTAAATAATATTTTTTTACAAGAAGCTTTTGAATTAGGTTTGACTTCTTTAAGAGGACATAGTCTAGTAGGTGGTATGCGTGCCTCTATTTATAACGCCATGCCATTAGAAGGAATAAAATCTTTAGTAAAATTTATGTCATATTTTGAAAATAGATACGGATAAATTACCTCTAATTTATTTTCTAAATACTATTTCAACTTTAATTAGATAGAGTGTATATTTATTATGCAAGATTCTTTTAATTTAAAACCGATATCTTATGTTAATGGAACTGTTTATTTACCTGGTTCAAAAAGCATTTCAAATCGAATTTTATTAATTTCTGCAATGGCAAAAGGAACAACATTTTTAAGTAATTTATTAGATAGTCATGATACTCAACATATGTTAAATGCTTTAAAAAAATTAGGAATTAATTATTCTTTATCAAATGATAAAACAAAATGTTATGTTGAAGGTATAGGTCAATCTTTTCATTTGTCTAAAACTGTTTCATTATTTTTAGGCAATGCAGGTACTGCTATGAGACCTCTTCTTGCTGCTTTATCTTTACATAAAAATAATATTATATTAAGTGGAAATGAGAGAATGCATGAAAGACCTATTGAAGATCTCGTTGATGCATTAAAGCAAGGAGGTGCAGTTATAGAATATGAAAAAAATAAAGGATATCCGCCGATACGTACCAGAGGTGGTTTTGTTGGTGGTTCTATTATATTAAATGGTAATATTTCTAGTCAATTTTTAACATCATTATTAATTAGTTCTCCACTTGCTTTAAAAGATACAACTATTTTTATAAAAGGAAATTTAGTTTCTAAACCGTATGTTGATATTACATTAAAGTTAATGCAATCTTTTGGAATAAAAATTAAACATAATTCTTATGAAATTTTCTATATAAAGGGTCAACAACAGTATAAAACTCCCGGGGAATATATAATTGAAGGAGATGCTTCATCAGCTTCTTATTTTTTAGCGGCTGCTGCTATCAAAGGTGGTTCAATTAAAGTTATTGGTGTTGGTAAAAAGAGTATTCAAGGTGATATACAATTTGCAAATGTATTAGAAAAAATGGGAGCAATAATTAGTTGGGGAGATCATTCTATAACTTGTACTCGTAATCAATTAAATGCAATAGATTTAGATATGAATCATATTCCTGATACGGCAATGACAATTGCAATTGTAGCTCTTTTTTCAAAAGGAACCACCATTATTAGAAATATATATAATTGGAGAGTGAAAGAAACTGATCGTCTAACAGCAATGGCTATAGAATTAAGAAAAATTGGTGCTATAGTTGAAGAGGGAAAAGATTTTTTATCTATTACTCCCCCTACTATTTTTAAACATTCTAGTATTGAAACGTATGATGATCATCGTATAGCTATGTGTTTTTCACTGGTGTCTTTATCTGGAACTGGTATAAATATACTCAATCCAGATTGTACTTCAAAAACTTTTCCGTCTTATTTTAAAGTTTTTTCGTCTATTAGTCAATCTGATTGATTGGCATAATTTTTTAATAAAGTATTCTTAAATATCAAAGATAAAATATGATAAATAAACCTCCTGTTATTACTATTGATGGTCCTAGTGGTGTTGGAAAAAGTACTCTATCTAAAATAATAGCAAATAAATTACATTGGTCTATATTAGAATCAGGAAAAATTTATCGATTAGTGGCTTTTTTAGCATTATATAATAATATTCCTATTTTTGAAAAAAACATAACTTGTTTTATAGAAAATTTAAATTTTTCATTAATAAAAAAAAAAGTATCGACTATCTTCATCAGTTAATAGATGTTGAAAAAATTAGTGAAGTTTCTTCTCAGTTAGCTACTTATCCTAGCATTAGAAAAATTTTATTAAAAGAACAAAGATTACTAAGAAGTTGGCCTGGTTTAGTAGCAGAAGGACGTGATATGGGTACTGTAGTCTTTCCTAATGCTATACTTAAATTTTTTTTGAATGCTTCTTTAGAAATACGTACAAAAAGAAGAATGTCACAATTACATAAGTATAATTATCATGTTAGTTTTGAAAAATTGTTAATAAAAATGAAGAATCGTGATGAACGTGATCAAAATCGTTTAATTTCTCCTTTATGCGTACCAAAAAATGCTATAATATTAGATTCTACTCATATGAGTATATCAGAAATTACTAAAACTGTGATGGAATATATTATTGAAAAAATTAAAATATGATTGAAATTAATTTAACTTTTTAAAATTATACTCTTTAATAAGGATTATTATAAGACATATAAAACAAGATCATTTTAACATGAAGTAAAAATGAACACTAAATAAATATTTCTAATATTATTAATATGAATGAATCTTTCGCTCAATTATTTGAAGAATCACTAAAAGAAATTAAAACTCGTCCAGGCTCAATTATTCGCGGTACAATTGTTTCTATAGAAAAAGATATAGTTTTAGTTGATGCAGGTCTCAAATCTGAATCTTCAATTCCTGCTGAACAATTTAAAAATTCTCAAGGATTTTTAGATGTTAATGTAGGAGATCAAATTGATGTTGCTTTAGATGCTATTGAAGATGGATTTGGTGAAACACTGTTATCTCGTGAAAAAGCAAAACGTCATGAAGCATGGTTGATATTAGAACAAGCTCATGAAAAATCAGAAACAGTTATTGGTGTGATTAACGGTAAAGTAAAAGGAGGTTTTACTGTTGAACTAAATGATATACGTGCATTTTTACCAGGTTCTTTAGTAGATATTCGCCCAGTTCGAGAAACAATTCATCTTGAAGGAAAAGAACTAGAATTTAAAGTAATAAAATTAGATCAAAAACGAAATAATGTTGTTGTATCACGTCGAGCAGTTATTGAATCAGAAAATAGTGCCGAAAGAGATCAATTACTAGAAAATTTACAGGAAGGCATGCATGTTCAAGGGATTGTGAAAAATCTAACAGATTATGGAGCTTTTGTAGATTTAGGGGGTGTAGACGGTCTATTACACATTACAGATATGGCTTGGAAAAGAGTTAAACATCCAAGTGAAATAGTAAATGTAGGCGATGAAATTAATATTAAAATTTTAAAATTTGATAGAGAACGAACACGTGTATCATTAGGATTGAAACAATTAGGAGAAGATCCATGGATAGCTATTTCTAAACGTTATCCAGAAGGAACTAAATTAAACGGACGTGTAACTAATTTAACAGATTATGGTTGTTTTGTAGAAATAGAAGAAGGAGTGGAAGGTCTTGTACATGTATCGGAAATGGATTGGACTAATAAAAATATTCACCCATCTAAAGTAGTAGTTGTTAATGACAAAGTTGAGGTGATGGTTTTAGATATTGATGAAGAACGTCGTCGAATTTCTCTTGGTCTTAAACAATGTAAAACTAATCCATGGAAAGAGTTTTCTGAAACTCACAAAAAAGGAATTCATGTTGCTGGAAAAATAAAATCTATTACAGATTTTGGTATTTTTATTGGTTTACATGGAGGCATTGACGGATTGGTTCATCTGTCCGATATTTCTTGGAAAATACCTGGAGAAGAAGCTGTTAAGCAATATAAAAAAGGTGATGAGATTTCCGCTGTAGTTCTTCAAGTAGATGCAGAAAGAGAACGCATATCTTTAGGAATAAAACAACTAGAAGATGATCCTTTTATGATATATATTACAAATCATAAAAAAGGTACAATTATTACTGGAAAAATTAAATCTTTTGATAAAAAACAAGCAGTAATAAAATTACAAGAAGATATAGAAGGTATTGTAAAATTATCTGATATTTCACGTTTAGACTATGAAGAAACAATTAAAAAATTAAAAATCGAAGAAGAAATTTTAGTTAAGTTATCTAGTTTTGATCGTAAAAATAGAACAATTTATCTTATTATTCATATTCCAGATGAAAAAGAAAAAAAAGATACAGTAATTTTATCTAATAAAACAAATGATGATACGTTCTCTAACGTCATGGCAGAAGCTTTTAAAGCCGCTCAAAATACTGAATAATTATTTTATAAAATAAATATGTTTTACTTATAAAATTAATTCTTTATGATATGAATTAATAAACTTTTAAGATCTGTGGATTATAGAGGATTTATGACTAAATCAGAACTATTCGAAAGAATTGCTGAAAAGAGTATTCATACTTCAAATAAAACAATAGAACTTGCTATAAAAGAAATGTTAGAACATATGACAATGTCATTAGCTAAAGGACAAAGAATCGAAATTCGAGGATTTGGTAGTTTTTCTTTACATTATCGTTCTTCTCGTATTGGTCGCAATCCAAAAACTGGAAGAACATTAAAATTAAATGAGAAATATATACCTTATTTTAAACCAGGAAAACAATTACGTAATCGAACAAATATATACAAATAGTATATTTTAATGTTCTTTTTATCATGTAGAAACTAAGTGTCTATATAATTTTTTATAAAAAAGCTTAGTTTCTATAATTTTAACAAAATTGAGGTAAAATAATGAAAAATTTTTTAATTGTTGCTAATTGGAAATTAAATGGAAATATCAAGATGATTTCTAGTTTTTTTGAAACGTTAAAATTAAATTTATCTGCTTATGCAAACAAAAGTACGATTGTTTTTGCTCCATCTGATGTGTATTTAGAAAGAGTATATCAATGTATTAATGATATGAATATTTTTCTTGCTGCACAAAATGTAGATATTAATCTTAAAGGAGCATTTACTGGAGAAAGTTCTATTTTGATGCTAAAAGATATTGGTGTAAAATATATTATTATTGGACATTCTGAAAGACGTTTATTTCACCAGGAAACTAATGATTTTATTGCAAAAAAATTTCTTTTAGTTAAAAAATTAAAATTAATACCTATTTTATGTGTAGGAGAAACAGAAAAGGAAAAGCAAAATGGTCAAACAAAACAAGTTATTAAAGAACAACTCAGTTGTATTTTTCAAAAGTTAGGAAATTCAGCATTTAGAAATACAGTAATTGCTTACGAACCTATTTGGGCTATCGGAACAGGTTTTTCAGCTCATCCTAAAGATGTGCAATTAATACATGAATTCATAAAAAATTACATAAGAAAACATGATCCTAGTAGTATAAACGAAACAATAGTTCAATATGGAGGTTCGGTTAATCATTCTAATGCAAAAGAATTTCTTAAACAGTCAGATATAAACGGTTTATTAATCGGTAGTGCATCTTTAAATCCTCAAGAATTTCTTAAAATCATAAGAATAGCTTGTCACATTACTGGAGAATAAAAATATTATTTATTTTTATCAAAAAAATTCTTAACAAGAATCTTTTTGTGTATCCAACCTCCTAAATTAGCACCTAAAATAGGACCTATTAAAGGAATTAAGCAATATAAAAAGTTTTTATTTCCTCCAGTAAAAGAAAAAAACCCCCATCCAGTTATACTTAAAAATATTTTAGGACCCAAATCACGAGCTGGATTTAAACTTATATTATTTAAAGGAGTAATAACTAAATTGATCATACAAACTAATGCTCCTATTAAAATAGGTACTATAGAACTATGATATAAAAAAAAATTATTTTTCTTATTATTAAATTCTAAAAGAATGATCATAAATAAAGCAGTTGAAAATATTTCTATAATCAAATCATACACAAAGCTATTTTGATAGTTAGGATAAACACAAAATATAGAAGCTAAATTAAGACTTTCTTGTGTTCCTCTTATAATATTATGTTTTTTTTCAAACTCAATTAATACATCATAATAAAGAAAGTAAATTAGTATTGTAAAAAAAAAAGAACCAAAAATTTGAGATATGATATATGGTAAAACTTTACTTTTGTTAAAGTTAGAAGATAACCACAAGAAAATAGTAACGGCTGGATTTAAATGAGCTCCAGATATTGAAGAACTAAAATAAATTGATATAGATACTGCTAACCCCCAAATACAACTGGTTTCAAATGGATTAAAATTAATATTTGTTAGTTTTGAAGCAGCTAAACATCCTATACCAAAAAATATTATTAAACCTGTACCAAAAAACTCAAAAAAACATTGTTTTATGATATTTTTTTTTTTAAAGTTTTCATTTTTGCAAAACCTGTATGACTTTTTTTGAAAAATAAGATCAAGTTAAAAGCTTAGAGAGCGCCGGAAATACCGGCACTAATATTATATTAGTATAACTTTTTCGCAGTAATTAACCAATCTTTTTTAAAAGGACGTTTCATATTTTTTAATGCGTTTTTTATATCATTAAAAACCATTTTTTCATTTTGTACTCCGACACATTTACCTAAATAACCTTTTATTAACAACTCCACTGCATACGCACCAAGTCTTGAAGCTAATATACGATCGTATACTACAGGTGCTCCTCCTCTTTGAATATGTCCAAGAATAGTTGCTCGAGTTTCCCGGTTTGTTTTTTTTTCGATATATTGCGCTAATTTTTCTACATCACAAATGTATTCTGTGATTGCTACAATAGCATGTTTTTTGCCTTTAGCAATACCTGCTTGTATTTCAAGAACTAGTTCTTCTTTAGTATAATGAATCTCTGGTAATACAATGAATTCACATCCACCAGCAATAGCTGCAGCTAATGTTAAATCTCCACAATATCTTCCCATAACTTCTACTATAGAAATACGCTGATGAGAAGAGGAAGTGTCTCGTAATCGATCAATTGCTTCAACAACTGTTTGTAGAGCTGTAAAATAACCTATTGTATAATCAGTACCTGCTACATCATTGTCTATAGTACCAGGAATACTAATGCAAGGAATCCCCATTTCCGTTAATTTCTGTGCACCTATATAAGATCCATCACCTCCAATGACAACAAGAGCATTTATATTTCTCTTTCTTAAATTTTTAACTGCAATAGAACGTATTTTATCTTTATGAAAATCATAAAATCTAGCTGATCCTAAAAATGTCCCGCCTCTGTTGATCATATCAGATACACTGTATCTATCAAGCTGTACCATACGATTTTCGTATAAACCTAAAAATCCATCATAAATACCAAAAACTTCTAATTTTTCACTCAGCGCTGTTCTAACTACTCCTCTAATTGCCGCATTCATTCCTGGAGCATCTCCACCGCTGGTTAAAACTCCAATTTTTTTAATCACTAAAACCTCTTATTTTTTGACTTTGATTTATTTGCTATTAATTAATAATTTTTACAAATATAATTCTAGATTAACTATATAAATTTAGTATTGAAGTTTAGAGGATTGTAAAATGAGAAAAATAATTCTTAACAAAATTATTTTAAATAATACCATTTAACGGGATTGTTTTGTTCATCGAAATCTACAATAATAGGTGTTGCAGTTGGAATGTTGAGTTCTACAATTTTGTCATTTTCTATTTTATGTAAATATTGTATTAAAGCACGTAAGGAATTTCCATGTGCAACAATAAGTATTTTTTTGTTTTTCTTTAATTGTGGATAAATAATTTTATTCCAATAAGGTATTACTCTTATTGCAGTTGTTTCCAAGCTTTCTCCTAGAGGAATCTCATTAGTATTCAAATGAGAGTAGCGCATATCATATCCTGGAAAACGTTTATCTTTCATACTAATTTGAGGAGGAGTAATATTAAAACTTCTTCTCCACAGCATGACTTTTTCTTCTCCATATTTTTCTATTACTTCATTCTTATTTAATCCTTCTAATGCACCATAATGTCTTTCATTTAAACGCCAAGATTTTTTTATTGATAACCAGGACTGGTTTAATTCGTCTATAACATGTTGTAAGGTATGTATTGCTCTTTTTAATACAGACGTATAAGCATAGTCAAAAAAAAATTTTTCTTTTTTTAAAAGACGAGCAGCAGATTTTGCTTCATCTTTTCCCTTGTGAGATAATTCAGCATCATGCCATCCAGTAAATCTATTTAATTCATTCCACTCACTTTGACCGTGTCTGATTAAAACTACTTTATTAATTTTCATTTTTTCTCTTGTAATATATGTTTATAAAATTATTAATTTTTAATATTAATTATTTTTTAATAAAAAAATTTCTTTTTTTATATATCAATTAAAATACGAGTAAAATCTTCTAATATATTTTTGATGGTTATCAAAAAACTAACTGATTCTTTACCATCAATTAAGCGGTGATCATAAGATAATGCTAAATACATCATTGGAAGGATTTTAATTTTTCCTTGCACTACTATTGTACGTTCTTGTATAATATGCATACCTAATATAGCTGTTTGAGGGGGGTTGATAATAGGAGTAGACATTAAAGATCCAAAAACACCACCATTAGTAATCGTGAAATTACCACCTATTAATTCTTTCATATTAATTTTATTTTCAAATCCTTTAATAGAAAACTCTTTAATTTTTTTTTCTATTTCTGACATTGTCATATTATCGGCATTTCTTAATACTGGTGTTATTAATCCCCTCGGTGTTGAAATAGCAATGCTTATATCAAAATTTTTATAAAATACTATATCTGTTTCATCTATAGAAGCATTAATTTGTGGAAATATTTTTAAGGCTTGAACTACTGCTTTTACAAAAAAAGACATAAATCCGATTCGCACACCATATTTTTTTTCAAAATCTTCACCGTATTTTTTACGCAATAGTATTATTGGTTGCATATTTACTTCATTGAAAGTAGTTAGCATAGCTGTATTATTTTTACTATCTAGTAATCGTTCTGCAATTCTTTGTCTTAATCGAGTCATCTTGACTCTTTTTTCGAACTTGTTGTTGGTATGTACAGTATCATCACTTTTTAAATTTGTGTTTGATTCTTGTTTAATTGTTTGTGTAAAACTTTCACTATTTGTTTTATTTTGCATAATTATTTTTTTATTATAATTATTTTTGTGAGTTTTATTGATTTTAATTAATCGTCTTACAGATGGAGTTAAATATTTTATATGTTCTTGTAGAAAAATTTCTTCATTTTCTTTTGATAGATCTTTTTTTTGTTTTTCAATAAGATTTTCAGGCATATCATTATCAACAATCTCATTTTTATTTATTTGACCAAGTATTTGCTGAGATATAACTATATTACCTTCTTTTTCTATAATTAATTGTAAAATTCCGTCACAGGGAGATGTTACTTCTAACATTACTTTGTCTGTTTCAATATCAACTATATTATCATCAGAATAAACTATTTCTCCTATTTTTTTATGCCATTTTACAACTGTCGCATTACTAATAGATTCTGGCAAATCTGGAACAAGAATATTAATCGTTTTCATTCTTTATCCTGTGTTGTTTAATTAATATTTAACGCATTATGAATTATTTTTTCTTGTTGTTGTTTGTGGATAGAAATATGCCCGACTGCAGGTGAAGCTGAACACTTACGACCAATGTATTTTAATGAAATATTTCTTGGTAATATATTATTTAAATAATTCTTGATGTAAAGCCATGCTCCTTGATTGTAAGGTTCTTCTTGACACCAAATAAAATCTTTTATATAGGAATAATTCTGTAAAATTTTTTCTATTTCATGTTTAGGGAAAGGATATAATTGTTCAATCCGAATTAAAATAATATCATCGATATGATTTTTACGACGATTCTGTAATAAATCGTAATAAATTTTACCAGAACAAAAAATAAGACGTGTTGCTTTTTTTGTAAAATTATCTACTTCATCTATTATTTTTTCAAATTTACCATTCACTAAAACATTTAAAGAAGCACTGGCCATAGGATTTCTTAAAAGAGATTTTGGGGTAAAAACAATTAATGGTTTATAGATCTTATCAAAAACGTGTTGTCTTAAAATATGAAATATTTGCGCTGAATTAGTAGGTATACATATTTTCATATTTTCTTCTGCACACAGTTGAAGAAATCTTTCTATTCTAGAAGAAGAGTGTTCAGGTCCTTGTCCTTCATAACCATGAGGTAAAAATATAACTAAATTAGATTTTGTATTCCATTTTTGTTCACCAGAACTGATAAATTGATCAATAACTATTTGGGCACCATTGGCAAAATCTCCAAATTGAGCTTCCCAAATAGTCAGTGTATTAGATGGGAATAAAGAATATCCATATTCAAAAGCTAGCACTGCTTCTTCTGATAATACAGAATCCCATATTTGAAATGTTCCTTGGTGTTTGTTAATATTATTTAAAGGGGTATAAATAGAACCATCAATTTGATTATGAACGAAAGCATGACGATGAAAAAAAGTTCCCCTACTAACGTCTTCTCCAGAAATACGACAAGAAATTCCTTCTTTCATAATTGTAGCATAAGATAATGTTTCAGCTGCACCCCAATCAAATAATTTTAATCCCTGACCCATTTCCAATCTTTCTTGATAAATTTTTTTAACTCGATGATGTATTTTTATTGAATCAGGAATGGTATTGATTAATAAAGATAAATTTTTTAATGTAGAGATATTCATATTTTTTGTATGTTTTTGTTCTAAAATAATATTTTCATTTTCATATAAAAATTTTATTTTTTTATCCCTTGAAAAAATATGTTGACCTGTTTGTAATTTAGAAGAATATTTATTAATAATTTCTTCGTTGTGCTGAGGTGTAATTAATTTTTTAGATATTAATAAATCAGAATATATTTTTCTAATAGTCAGATGATTTTTTATCTTTTTATACATAACTGGTTGTGTAACTGATGGTTCATCTACTTCATTATGTCCATTACGTCTATAACAGACTAAATCTATAAAAACATCTTTTTTAAATTTTTTTCTAAAATGAAGGGCTAATTGCATAGCAAAAATAGATGATTCTACGTTGTCTGCATTAACATGAAAAATAGGTACTTGAATCATTTTTGCAATGTCGGTACAATACTTGCTAGAACGAAGATTTTGTGGATGTGAAGTAGTAAAACCAATTTGGTTATTAATGACAATATGAACAGTACCTCCTACTTTATAACCTGGTGTTTGAGACATGTTTAGTGTTTCTTGAACTACACCTTGACCAATTACAGAAGCATCCCCATGAATACTAATAGGTAAGATTTCACTATCAATTTTCTTCAGATTATCAAGAGAAGCTCTAGCCATTCCCAAGATAACAGGAGTAATTATTTCTAAATGAGATGGATTACATGCCATTTTTAGTTTTATTTTTTTTTTATCTTTAATTTCCGCAGTGCCTCCCATGTGATATTTGACATCACCGCTTGTTTTATGAGAAACATTGACGCCTAAAAATTCGTCAAATAAAATTTGAGGACTTTTATTTAAAACGTTAACAAGTACATTCAATCTTCCTCTATGAGCCATACCTAATATTATTTCTGATATGTTATTTTTTTTTGAAAATCTTATTGCTTCATGAAGTATTGGAATTAATATCTCGGCACCTTCTAAAGAAAAACGCTTAGCACCAGGAAATTTTTTTCCAAGATATTGTTCTAAAATTTCAGCAAAAGTAATTTCTTGTAAAAAAGTTATTTTTTCTTGTGTATTAAATAAATTATCTTCAAAAATAGATTCTATATAATTTGAAATCCATTCTTTTTCTGATATATTATCTATATACATATATTCAAAACCAATAAAACCACAATATTTTTTATATAATATATTGTATAAATCCATGATATTAGTCTTAAAATTACTACAATTTTTAAAACTAATTTCAATGTTTTCTTTTATTTCTTCTTCTGTAAAATCATAAGATGATAGTTGTAAATTCTGAATTTTCTCGTATTTTTCTATTTTCAAGGGATCAGTCAAAGACTGTTTATAACCTTCTGTACGAAATGCATTAATAATATAATTAATTTTGTTTATTATTGATCCGGTATTTTTTTTAATGCAGTTTGTTCCGTAAAAATTTTTTCTATCTTGAGATATTTCTAAAAATATTTCATGCCATGTATTATCAATAGATTGAGGATCTATTAAAAATTTTTTATATATATTTTCTATGTAGTTTTGATTGTTTCCAGATAGCCAAGAAGAATTTAACCAATGTTCTATTTTATTTTTTTTCATAATTTTCTTTTTTAAAAAATTGTTATATTAAATCTTCAAAAATAATATTTTGTGATCTCTAAAATTATGCGGGATTATAAATATCAATAAAATCAACATCTAAATTATATTTTTTACACAACCATTTACCTAAAGACTGAATACCATCTTTTTCAGTAGCATGATGTCCTAAAGAAAAAAAATGAATACCTAATTCTTTTGCAATATGAGTAGTTTCCTCTGAAATTTCACCTGTTAAAAAAGCATCTATTCCAAATTTATATGCTTGTTTAATAAAACTTTGGCCTCTACCGCTGCACCAAGCAATACGATTAATATACTCTGGAGTATTTTTAGATATATGTATAGGATATTTTTTAAATTTTTCTTCTATTTTTTTTGCAAATTCAATCCCTGTCATTTTGTTTTTTAAAATTCCCCAAAATACATAAGGTATTCCAATATTTCCCTTAATAAAAATATTTAATTTTTTAGCTATTTGTGCATTATTACCTAATTTCGGATGAATATCTAAGGGTAAATGCCAGCTATATAAGTTGATTTGATGAGAAAGTATAGTTTGTAATCGTTTTCTTTGCATATTATGTATATATTTTGATTCGTTATTCCAAAAATAACCATGATGAACTATTATAGCATCAGCATGATTTAGTAATGCTTGATCTAATAAATCTTGACAGGCAGTAACTCCTGTAATAATTTTTTTTACTATTGATATTCCTTCAATTTGCAAGCCATTAGGAACTATATCATTGTATTGATAAGATAATAGTTTTTTATTGATAACATCTTCTAAAAAAAAATTGTTCATAATTTTCTCAATTTATTTTTTTTGAATTTAGTCGTGCTTGATTAAAGATTAATAAAGATTTTTTTCTGCTATTATCATAATCTACAATGGGTTTAGGATAATCTAGTTTCAAATTTTTTTGTTTTGACCATTCATGCGGTTCATGAATATACTTATTTGGTATATTTTTTAATTCCGGAATAAATTTTTTTATAAAAGAACCTGTTTTATCAAATGTTTTTGATTGATGATATGGATTAAAAATTCTTATATAAGGAACTGGATCAGTTCCAATAGATGCTGACCATTGCCATCCTCCATTATTTAGAGCAAAGTCCCCATCAATCAAACGAGACATAAAATATTCTTCGCCTTGCCTCCAATTAATTAAGAGATTTTTTATTAAAAAATTCGCTGTAATCATTCTTAATCGATTATGCATCCATCCTAATTCATTTAATTGTCTCATACCGGCATCTATTATAGGAAATCCTGTATTTCCTTTTTTCCATGCATCAAAACACTTAGTGTTAGTACTCCAATTAATTTTTTTCTCCCATGTCAACAATGGATATCCTTTGCTAATATTTGGGAAACCAATTAGTAAATGATAATAAAATTCACGCCATAATATTTGATTAAACCAAGAAGAAGTAAAAAATACATTTTGTGGAATATTCTTTTTTATTTTTAAAAGAATCATCAGGCAATGGCGAGATGATATTATTCCTGAGGATAAATAAGGAGATAACATACTAGTATTATTTAAAAAAGGAAAATTTCTTTTAAAATGATAATCGTTAATTTTGTATTTACAAAAATCATTTAAACGATTTATAGCTTCTTTTTCTCCAATAGGAAAAATATTTTTATTAAAATTCAATGGTATCGTTTCTAAAGATGTATAGTTTAGAAAAAGATCTCTATCTGGTTTTCTTTTTAAAGGAATAGGAAAACATTGTGGTATATTACCATATAAATTGTTTATAATTTTTTTTTTAAAAAACGAAAAATTTTTATATGTTTCATTTTTTGTGTTTTTTATTTTTTCAGTAGTAACTAATAAATTATCATGAAATCCTTTGATAAAAAAACCTTTTTCAGATAATTTTTTTTTAGCCAAATGATCGCGATTACGTTCATTAATTTCATATTGATAATTATAAAATATATTATTTATTTCATGTTTTTGACAGAAATATATTAAATATTCTATAGAATTTAAAAAATTAGTAGATTCATGATAATATAAAATAATATTTAATTTAAATAGTTCTTCTTTCAAAAAAACAAGATGATGCTTAAAAAACGATATTTTTTTTTTAGATACGTGATGTTGACTCCATTGAATTGGAGTATCAATAAATAAACCTAGCACTTTATCTTGATTAGATCTACATGCTTGATGTAAAGCTGTATTATCATATATACGTAAATCATTACGAAACCAGATTAAATTTTTTTTCATAATTTTTATATTTTATATATTAATGTATAAAAAATTTTTACTAATATATTTTATGGTTTTAGTAAAAAATATTTTTAGAATTTATTTTTTATTAAGTATAGAGAACTTCTTTATTAACTACTAATCATAACATTTTAATAATTTAAAAAAATAATTATAAAAATTTAGAAAAATAAATATTGTATATTTATAAAACATACTTTTATATAGTATAGATAAAATAAAAAAATAGAGCAGCAATATTTTTTATTAAAAATGATTTTGTATTGTATACATGTACTAAATTTTTATTATTTTATTTAATATAATTTTTTATATATTATATACATCTTAATAAAATAATTAGAAATATACACAATCGTATATTATTTTTTTTAAAAATACACTTTATTGTAGGGAACTGCTATGAATAAGATAGGTATCTTCTTTGGAAGTGATACTGGAAACACAGAAAAGATAGCAAAATTAATTCAACAATATATAGGCAATGATATTTCTTTTTTATATGATATTAGCAATACTTCTAAACAAGATATTGAAAATTTTAATCATTTGATATTAGGAGTTCCTACCTGGTATTATGGTGAAGTGCAATGCGATTGGGATGATTTTCTACCAACTCTTAAGAAAATTAATTTTATGAATAAAAATGTAGCGTTGTTTGGATGTGGTGATCAAGAAGATTACAGTGAATATTTTTGTGATGCAGTAGGTATAATTTACAAAATTATCAAAAAAAATAAAGCTAATATCGTTGGCAGATGGTCTACAAAAGAATATTGTTTTGAACAATCTAAGGCTCTATTAAATAAAGATTATTTTGTTGGATTAATTTTAGACGAAGATCGACAGGCCGAAAAAACGGAAGAAAGAATCCAGCAATGGCTTAAAATAATTCTACCTTATTTTAACTGTAACTAAACATCACATTATTATAAAAAAATATTTTGTAAAATACATTTATGTATTTTAGAAAAAATAGAAAATATTATTACATGAATATGTATATATTTTTTTATATTTATAATAATAAAATAAAATAAAAAGAAAAAATATGAGTTTTAAAATAGATCATTTTAGTTTATTAAAAAGTATACCCCGTAAGAAAAATCGCAAAAAAATTAAAATAAATGATATAAATTTACCTTTTATCGGACAAGACATTTGGACATTATATGAGTTGTCTTGGTTAAACAAAAATGGATTACCACAAATAGCTGTTGCTAGAATAGCAATTAATATAACTAGTATAAATATTATCGAATCTAAAAGTTTTAAGATTTATATAAATAGTTTTAATAAAATAAAATTTAACAATGTTAAAGACTTTATTAAAATATTAAAATTTGATCTTAGTATGTGTGTTGATGGACAAGTATCTATAAATTTATTTGATTTAGATCAAATCAAAAATGAAAAAATAGCAAAATTTCAAGGGTTTTGTATAGATAATCAAAATATTAAAGTTACATGTTATGAATATAATCCACTATTGCTTGAAAATTATTTAAAAAAAGATGTAGTAGAAGAATCTTTATATAGTAATTTATTCAAATCTAATTGTCCTATTACACAACAACCTGATTGGGCATCAATACAAATAGTATATACTGGACAAGCCATCGATCATGTCGCACTGTTGAAGTATTTAATTTCGTTTCGTAATTATAATGAATTTCATGAAGAATGTATTGAAAGAATTTTTAATGATATTGAAACTATTTGCAAACCTAAAAAACTTAGTATATACGCTAGATATACACGTCGGGGTGGGATTGATATCAATCCCTGGAGAAGTAATGCTATTTATTTACCTTGCCTTATTCGAATGGCAAGACAATAAAAATTTTTTTATAATGTTCATTCTCAGTATAAATATTAAAAAATATTTTTTCAAAAATAATAGCAGTATTAGGTATAAACTTAATACTGCTATATACAAAAAAAATAAAATATATTATTATATATATGCAATATAAAACATTATTTTTTTAAAAAATATATTTTTAAAATTTCTATTCTTTTTTATTTATATCTGTTTTTTGGATACTAAAGATACTAAATCAAGAACCTTACTAGAATAACCTGTTTCATTATCATACCAAGAAATCAATTTTACAAAGTTTTTATTTAATGATAAACCTGCTTTAGCATCAAATATAGACGTTAACTCTTGACCATTAAAATCTGTGGAAACAACTTCATCCTCTGTATATCCCATGACTCCTTTCATTTCTTTTTGAGACGCTTCTTTAATAATTTGACATATTTCTTTATATGTAGCAGATTTTTTATAACGAACTGTTAAATCTACTACAGATACATTTGATATAGGTACTCGAAATGCAATTCCAGTTAGTTTACCATCTAATTTTGGTAACACTTTACCTACAGCAATAGCTGCTCCAGTAGATGATGGAATAATGTTTTGTAGTGCTCCTCTACCACCTCTCCAATCTTTATGAGATGCTCCATCGACAATTTTTTGAGTTGCTGTACTGGCATGAACAGTTGTCATTAAACCTTCAATAATACCAAAATTATCATCGATTATTTTAGATAAAGGAGCTAAACAATTAGTAGTACAAGATGCATTAGATACGATATTTTCTCCTTTGTATTTATCAAAATTAGCACCTCGTACAAACATAGGAATATTATCTTTTGAAGGACCTGTTATTACAACTTTTTTAGATCCCGCTAAAATATGTTTATAAGCTGTTTCTTTTGTTAAAAAAAGCCCTGTTGATTCAATTACTACATCAATAGATAAATCATTCCACATTAATTTTTCAGGATCTTTTATTGCAGTAATACGAATTTTTTTTCCATTAACAATAATATTTTCTTTATTAACTTCAATGTTGTTTTTAAACAATCCGTGCGTAGAATCATATTTTAGCATATAAGCTATATATTCAGGACTTAATAAGTCATTGATAGCTATGATTTCAATATCAGTACGTTTTTGAGCTAGTCGGAATAATACGCGCCCAATGCGACCAAATCCATTAATGCCTACTTTAATCGTCATATTTCCACCGTTTAAAAAATATTTTAATAAGACATTTATCTTATTTTTCATATATTATGTTAATAAATTTTTTAAAAGTTCTTTTTTAAAAAATATTATTAATATTCTTTTAGTATTACACTTGGATTAATTTGTGAAGCGTAATATGCTGGATACCAGTTTGTTATAATTCCTACTATTATAGTACTTGTAAATATAATAATCACATCTAATGTGTTTAACTTTAATAATAAAAAGTTATTATAATAGATATTATCTAATAATATGTTTTGTTTAAAGCACTTTTCTAAAAAATACAATATACTTTTAAAATTTAATATTGTTATTATTCCTATACACAACCCAATCAAGCTACCTATAATTATAGAACGCAGACCATAATATAAAAAAATTACTTGAACAAGAAAATTATTAGCACCTATGCTACGCAGAATAGCAATTTCTTGTGTTTTTTTTGAAATAGTCATTAAAGATATAGACGCAATACTAAAAGATGAAATTATCACTAATAATAAAAGTGCTATATATATAATTGCTTTGATTTTTTTAACGTCTTCATATATGTTTTTATAACTGTTAATCCAAGTATATATCAAAAGAGGGGTCTTTATTTTCTTTGCTACATTTATGATAATTTGATTTGCATTTAAAGGATTAGATGTATTTAATTCTATCGAATTAACAGCATTATTGATAGCAAGATGTTTTTTAAAAAAATTAAAAGGAACATATCCTATATTTGAATCTAACATTCCATGTGATTCGAAAACATCTGTAACCTTTAAAGGAAAATATCTTAAATGAAAAGCAAAATGCTTTTCATTTTTATTTAAAATAATTAAATTAATTGAACTACCCTTTTTAATTGATAAATATTTTGCTAAATAAGATGAAAGAATAATTTCATGAGTATTATTTTTGTTGAAAAAATCATTTTTTTTATATTGCAATGAAAATTTTTTTTTGAAATTTTTTATATTACTAAAGCTTTTAATTTCAATCAGTTTAGTTTTATTGTTTATTAATAATAGTCCGTTTGTTAAAATATAAGGTTCAGCGTAAGTAATTTCTGGAAAAAATTTTAATTTTTTTATTATATCTTGCCATTTTAATAATGATTGATCCGTTAATTGAATAACACCATGTGGTAAACCTGATAAAATTTTTTGATTTAATAATATTTGAAACCCATTAAACGCACTAAAACTTATAATTAATACAAATACACTAACAGATATTCCTATTTTAGATAAAATCGAAATCAAAAATAGCGTATAGTTTTTATTTTTTTTAAGATATAATCTTTCCGCGATTAAAAAAGGTAAAAAATTCATTGAATATTTCTTTTATTATTAATTTTTATAACTGAATAGTTGACCATTTTTTATTTTGAATAAAACAGATATTTTTTTTATTAGAAAAGGATCATGTGTCACAATTAAAAAAGAAGTATTAAAATCAGCATTTAATTGAAATATTAAATTTAAAATAATTTTTGTATTATATTGATCTAAATGACCGGTAGGTTCATCCGCTATTATTAAAACAGGTTTATTTACAAGTGCGCGAGCAATAGCAACACGTTGTCTTTCGCCTCCAGATAATTCACATGGATACTTTTTTATTTTTTCTTCTAAATTAACTTTTTTTAATATTTCATACGAAATTTCTTCAGATTCTTTTTTGCTTTTATTGTTAATTAAAAGGGGTATTGCAACATTTTCTATCACATTAAAATCTAGTAGTAAATGATGAAATTGATAAATAAAACCTAATTTTGTATTTCTAAATGTTGCCATCTTATTAGATGACATAGAAGTAAATAATTTACCGTTAAATAATACACTACCAGAAGTAGGGTTGTCTAATCCCGCAAGTAAATGTAGTAAAGTTGTTTTACCCGAACCTGATTTTCCTATAATCGCAGCTATTTCTCCTGTTTTTAATTCAAATGATATCTTGTTTAAAATATTGAAACATGAGTCTCCATCTTGATAAGATTTCGTTAAATTTATACACTCTATAATATTATTCATTGGATAAAATCTTAGCTGGTTTTAGTCGGATGATATTCCAGGATGGATATAATGTCGATAAAATAGTCAATAATATAGATATCATATTAATGAAAAAAATTTGAAATGGTACAATTACTATTGAAATATCAATTTCTTTAAAAAAAATATGAATAAGATATTTTAAAAAATCATTTTGAATAATTAGTGTAATACTAATAATTGTACCTAAGATATTTCCAATAATAGCTGTACTAGAACCTATAATAACAAATATTAATATGATTTTCCAATTCAACAATCCTTGTGTCTTTAAAATAGCAATAGTATTTTTTTTTTCTATCGTATATACAGTAAGAGTTATAAATATATGTAAACTAGATATTAATAAAATCAAAAAAAACAAAAACAGCATAATATATTTTTCAATTTTTACTGCTTTAAACAGTTCACCCTTTTGTAACGTCCAATCTAATAAAACTAACTGATTAGATGAATTTTTTATTTTATCAAAATCTAAAAGTAATGGATCTTTTAACCAGACTCTCCAACCAGTAATATAATTTTTTGAAAAATCTAAAAAATTTAAACAATCTTTTTTATTCATCAAAATTTGATAATAATCAACTTCGTTTTGAGTTGAAAATGTACTAATGATTTTAAATATACGTTGATTAAAAATGTTTCCTGAAAAAGAATTTATTTTATTCGATAAAAGAATCAATTGAATTTTATCACCAATATTAACATTTATTTTTTTAGCTAATTCTCTTCCTATAATTATGTTGTTTTTTCCTGGTTTTAATTTTTCTAAAATATCTTTAATATTATAGTTAATTACATTATCATAATTAGTAATATCAACACCAATTACTTCCGCCATAGTTATTTCATTTTTGCTTTTTACAACAACTTCTTTACTAATAAAATCAGAAAATTTTTCAAAATTATTTAATTTTAAAATATCTTTAGGAAATTCTATTTTATTAATATATTTATTGTGATTAGTGATAATCAAATGTGGAAGAAAAGATAGAATATTTTTTTTAAAATTTTCTTCAGATCCATTGATTATAGATATTATAATAATAAGTGTAGTTGTACTAATACTGATACCTATAATAGATAAAATAGTAATAATTTTTTTAAATTTTGGTAAATGAGTGTTCCATAAATAACGAAAACCAATAAAAAAAGATATAGGCTGATACATTGTGATATTATCTTAACATAGAAAAAATTTTATAAAAAATAATAAATATTTAGTAAAATTAAATGTTATTTCAAATAATTATAAAAAATTTAAACTTATAAGATTTAAAATCTTCACTCATTTAATTTTAGTAAATACAACTTATTTCATAATACTCTTAATTTTTTTTTGAATTATAAAAATATATTACTAATATATTTTTATCTGATGACTTGAAAAAATAAATATCATGAAATAAATATATTACATTAATAATGCATTAGAGTAATTTTTATAAATAAATTGTTACTTTGTTCATTTTACAAACAAGTATTATATGATCGATGATATTTGAATATATAAATATAAAATAACTCTAAAAAATATTATTAATCATAAAGAAATTTTTTATTTATGCAAATTATATTTATTTTTTAAAAAAATAAAAAATAGAATTTAATCTAAAATATATAAAGATTTTAATAAAATAAAGTTTAAAATATTTTAATATTACACTGTAAGTAGAAAAAATTAATTAAAAATAAATTTTATTACTTTCTTTCAAAAAATATGCTTCTATGAAAATAACAGAAAATAAAAAAATTATTGATTTCAAATATCAAAAATTATTAACTTTATTTGAAAAAATTAAAAATCCAAAAAAAAATAATAAATTATCATCTTTTTTATATTTTTTTTCAGGAAAAATAATCTTTTCTTTAACAAAAGATGAAACTTTAAAAAATATTTTACAATTTTTAATTAAAAATAATATTGATCCTCAATATATCAAAAAAATTATTGAAATAGATGAAAAATATGATTATTTTTACATGATAAAAGAACTTAAAAAAGGATTTATAGATAAGAAAAATAATATTTTATTTATTTGTACGCAAGATTTATTACCATTATTAATTAATCGTATATATCTTTCTAATATTAAAAAAAGCAATGCAATTTTTAAAAAAGATAATTTATCTGAATTTATTTTCAACCAACCAATTGTTCATATTGAACATGGAATTGGAAGATATCAAGGATTGACTACTATAAAAACTGCTAGTATAAAATCTGAATATTTAATCATTTTATATGCAGAAGGAGATAAATTATATGTACCAGTTTCATATTTGTATCTTGTTTCATCCTATACTAAGAAATCGATGGAACATGCTCCTTTACATAAGCTAGGGGGTGAGGAATGGAGTAAAGAAAAACAAAAAATTAGCAAAACCGTATACGATCATGCAGCTAAATTATTAGATATTTATGCAAGAAGGGCTTCTAAAAAAGGATTTTCTTTTAAAGAAAATAAAGAAAAATATCACATGTTTTGTAATGATTGTTCATTTCAAATCACACAAGATCAAAATCAAGTAATGCAATCTGTATTAAGAGACATGTCTAAATCTATTCCTATGGATCGTTTAATTTGTGGTGATGTAGGTTTCGGAAAAACAGAAATTGCAATGAGAGCTTCTTTTTTATCTGTATCTAATAATAAACAAGTAGCGATTTTAGTACCTACTACTTTATTAGCTAAACAACACTATGAAAATTTTAAAATACGTTTTTCTAATTGGCCTGTTAATATTTATATATTATCTAGATTTCAAAACCAAAAAGAACAAAATTTAATTTTTAAAAATACCAAGAACGGTCAAATTGATATTTTAATAGGAACTCACAAGCTGTTATTCAAGACAATAGAATGGTATGATCTTGGGTTGTTAATTATTGATGAAGAACACAAATTTGGTGTTAATCATAAAGAGAACATTAAAAAAATATATTCTAATATTGACATATTAACTTTAACAGCAACACCTATACCTCGTACTTTAAATATGGCTATAACTGGGATAAAAGATTTATCTATTATAGAAAAACCTCCGGCTCAAAGATTAGCAATTAAAACATTTATTCAAGAATATAATCCTTTATTAATAAGAAAAACAATCTTACATGAAATATCAAGAGGCGGACAAGTTTATTATATATATAACAAAGTTAAAAATATCATTAGTATTGCTGAAAAATTATCAGTATTAATTCCTGAAGCTAAGATCAAAATAGGTCATGGACAAATGAATGATATTGATTTAAAAACAGTAATGAATGACTTTTATAACAATAAATTTCATGTTTTAATTTGTACTACTATTATTGAAAGTGGTCTTGACATACCTAGAGCAAATACAATTATCATTGAAAATGCTGATCATTTTGGATTATCTCAACTTCATCAATTACGTGGTCGTATTGGTAGATCAAATCATCAAGCATATGCTTTATTTATTGTTAACAATTTTAAAAAAATTACTCCGGATGCAAAAAAAAGACTTGAAGCAATTTCATCAATTAATAACTTTGGAGGTGGTTTTTCTTTGTCAAATCAAGATCTTGAAATTCGCGGGGTAGGTTCATTGTTAGGAAAAGAACAAAGTGGACACATAAAAAACATAGGTCTTTCTTTATATATGAAATTATTACGTAATGCTATTACTTTACTAAAAAAAGGAAAAAATTTATCTATTAATAAATTGTTAGATAAACCATTAGACATTAAATTAGATGTATCCTCTTTATTACCTGAAGATTATATTATAGATGTTAATACAAGACTGTTTTTTTATAAAAAAATATCTAGTGCTGAAAATGAAAAAAAAATAGAAGAAATAGAATATCAATTAATTAAGGAATTTGGACCTTTACCTGATTTTTCTAAAAATTTAATTATCATAGCTAAAATTCGATTAATAGCATATGAAATTGGTGTTAAATATATTCAATCTAGTAAAAATACAGGTTTTATAGAATTTAATCATAATAATTCTATTAATATACAATATTTACTTAAAATTTTTTCAGAAGAACCAAAAGTTTGGAAAATGGAGAGTTCGACAAAAATAAAATTTACTATTAATACAAAAAATGATTTTATGCGCCTTCAGTGGATCATAGATTTACTAAAAAATTTAAAACAGAATATGTAAATATCATTAATAAATATCAAAGGAATTAGCATGAGACAAGTTGTTTATATTGCAAACTCTGAGAGTAAAAACATTGAAGTTTGGAATTTACATCAAAATGGAGAGATGAATTTAATACAAAAAACTAATACAGAAGGTCAAGTTCAACCTATAAAAATTATTAAAAATAAGAATTTATTATATGCTGGAATTAGTCCTGATAACAAAATTTTTACATATTTTATAGATAAAAATGGTTTTCTTGAAAAGAAAAACGAAAGTTCTATTCCAGGGAAACCAAATTATATTTCTTCAAACTACAATAAAAAATTTTTATTTTGCAGTTCGTATCATGGAAATTGCATTAGTGTAAGTCCATTAAATAAGTATGGCATTCCTCAAGATCCCATACAAATTATCTATAATATAGAAGGTTGTCATGCTGCAAAAATAAATTATAAGTACAATGTACTATTTGTTATGTCCCTCAAAGAAGATCGTATTTATTTGTATTATTTAACAGATTTTGGGATATTAAAAAACACTGAACAAAAATTATTACACACTCAAGCAAAATCCGGACCACGTCATATTGTTTTCCATCCTAATCAAGATTTTATTTATACTATAAACGAATTAAATGGAACTATAGATGTATGGAAAATATATAAAATAAACAATATAACACGAGTACAAAAAATACAAAATGTTAATATTTTAAACAATCAATGTACCGAAAAGTATTGGTCTTCCGATATTCATATAACATCTTGTGGACGTTTTTTATATGCTTCTGATCGATTTTTTAATACTATTTCATTATTTCATATTAATCAAAATAACAAAAAAATTGTATTTTATAAAAGTTATCAAACAGAAAAGCAACCTCGATCCTTTCATATTGATTTTAACAACCAATATTTAATAGTAGCCGGTGAAAAATCTAATAAATTAGTTATATATAATATTTCCGAAAAAAATGGAGAACTAAAAAAGAATAATACATACAATACTGGTGAAAGACCTATCTGGATAGTTATACATAAATTATAATAATATTTATATGAATAATTTTCTATTATTTAAAGCTTTTTCGATTACGTCAATAAGCTTTTTTAATGCATGAGAATGAATTATATAAGGTGGTACAATATAAATTAATCTTTTGAATGGTCTTATCCAGACACCATGTTTAACAAAAAATTTTTGTATTAAAAACATATTAACTAAACGAGAACATTCTACTACACCAATAGCACCTAATATACGCACGTTTACTACATAGGGATGATTCATTAATGGTAGTAAATGTTTAACAAGTTGTGCTTCAATATTAGATACTTGTATTTTCCATTGATTAGTGTTTAATATTTTTATATTAGCATTAGCAACAGCACATGCTAATGGATTACCCATATAAGTTGGGCCATGCATAAAACAACCTATTTTACTTTTACTTATAGTATTAGCAATATGTCTTGAAGTCAAAGTGGCAGCTAAAGTTATTGTGCCACCAGTCATAGCTTTTCCTAAACATAGTATATCTGGAACTACATCAGCATGTTCAAAAGCAAAGAATTTCCCAGTACGACCAAAACCAGTTGCAATTTCATCAAAAATTAATGGTATGCAATAACGATCACATAAAATTTTTATTTTTTTTAAATATGTAGGATGATAAAAATTCATACCTCCTACACCTTGTACTATAGGTTCTAAAATGACTCCTGCTATTTTCAATGAATTTTCTTCTATTTTTTCTTGAAAAGATATAATATCACTGGTATTCCAACTTTCATTAAAAGAAGAAATTGGAGCATTTGCAAACAAGTTTATCGGTAATAAATTATTATAGAGTTTATGCATAGAATTATCAGGATCAGATACTGACATAGCAGCAAAAGTATCACCATGATATCCATTTCTAATTGTTAAGAATAATCTTCTTTTTTGACCTAAAGATTGCCAGTATTGTATTAACATTTTCATTGCTACTTCAACAGCAACAGAACCGGAATCAGAAAGAAAAATACAATCTAATTTTTTTGGTGTTAATGCAATCAATTTTTTACATAGTTTAATTGCTGGAGGATGTGTAATTCCTCCAAACATTACATGAGACATTTTCTTAATTTGTTTTTTTAAAGCTTTATTTAAAATAGGATGATTATATCCATGTATTACAGACCACCATGAAGACATACCATCTATAATATTTTTTCCGTTTTGTAATTTTAAATATACCCCTTTAGCAGATATAACGGAAAAAGAAGGAACGGGGTTAGTCATAGATGAATAAGGATGCCAAATATGTTTATAATCAAAACATGTATCAGATTGACTCATAATTATTTATATATAAAATATTACATAATTCAGTATAAACCTTTACTAAAATAAAATCATAATTTTTTAGGAGATAAATATGAAAAAAAAATGGACTCTAGAAGAAATAAAATTGCTTTTTAAAAAACCATTTTTTGATCTTATGTTTCAAGCTCAAAAAGAACATAGAAAACACTTTGATCCCAATACAATACAAATAAGTACATTACTATCTATAAAAACAGGAGCTTGTCCAGAAGATTGTAAATATTGTCCACAAAGCGCAAGATATAAAACAAACTTAAAAAAAGAACCTTTGTTAGAAATAGAACAAGTTCTTAATGCTGCAAAAAAAGCAAAAACCTCAGGTTCTAGTCGATTTTGCATGGGTGCTGCGTGGAAAAACCCCAAAGATAAAGATATGCCTTATTTAGAAAAAATTATCAAAGAAATAAAATCTATGGGAATGGAAACTTGCATGACTTTAGGTACACTAAGCAATGAACAAGCAAAAAAATTAGCAAACGCAGGTTTAGATTTTTATAATCATAATTTAGATACATCAGCTAATTTTTACAGCAGTATTATTACCACTCGCACGTATAAAGAAAGACTTAATACTTTAGATAAAGTACGTAATGCTGGGATGAAAATTTGTTCTGGCGGAATTATGGGTTTAGGAGAAAAAATACAAGACCGTATGGAATTGTTAATGGAATTATCTAATTTACCTATTCCACCAGAAAGTGTACCTATTAATATGTTGGTTAAAATTCCAGGAACACCAATGGAAAATAATGAAAATGTAGAACCTTTTGATTTTATTCGTGTTATTGCAGCAGCTCGTATTATGATGCCAAAATCTTATATTAGACTGTCTGCTGGACGTCAAAAAATGAATGATCAAACTCAAGCAATGTGTTTTATGGCGGGAGCAAATTCAATTTTTTACGGGTGTAAATTACTCACTGCAGATAATCCAGAAGAAAAACAGGACTTAAAATTATTAAAACAGTTAAATTTACATCCTGAGTATAAAAAGAAAACGATATCAGAAGAAAAAAAATATAATTTTTTTATTAAACCGTTCAAAATTAACAAAGATCAGTATTATAATGGTGCAATATCATAATACATAAAAATCTTCTTAATTTTTCAAGAAAATTTATATTATGTAATTAAATTTAATATTGCATATTTTTTCTATCAGTGTAATATTTTGTAAAAAAATTAGATAATTCTTATGAATCATAATAATATTTTCTCTTTTAAGAGTAACTCAATGTTACAATATTATTGTATTAAATAAATATAATAATTTATATCGAGTTACTCAATTCGGAGGTATATTGAATATGAATATCATTGTTAACAAAAAAGTTTTTTTATCATGATTAAAAAGTTTTTTATTACTGGAACTGATACCAATATAGGAAAAACTATTGCAAGTAGTATTCTATTAAAAAAAGCAACTCAAGCTGGCTATAAAACAATAGGATATAAACCTGTATCTTCTGGATGTGAAAAAAAATCTTATAAATTTTTAAATAATGATGCGATCCTTCTTAGGAGAAATAGTTCTATTAAATTGAGTTATAGAGAAATCAATCCAATTTCATTTATTGAAAATGCTCCTCCTCATATTTTAAGTCAATTTCAAGAAAATATTATTAAAAAAGAACATTTGTCTTTTGGTCTAAAAAATATTGTTAAAAAAAGCAACTGGATTATAGTAGAAGGTGCTGGTGGATGGTATACACCATTATCTTATAAAGATACTTTTTCAGATTGGGTAAAACAAGAAAAATTAACTGTTATTATTATTGTTGCAATTAAATTAGGCTGTATCAATCATGCTATTTTAACAGAAAAAGCTATTATTGCAGAACAAGTAAAATGTGGAGGTTGGATTGCTAACAACATTTATCCAAAAGATAAATATAATTTATGTTATATTCAAACTTTGTTAAGTTATATTAAAGCTCCATTATTAGGAATAATCCCTTATTTAGAAGATACAAAGAAAATTAATTTCCAAAGTATCAAAATAAAATTACCTTAAATGAAAAAAATAAAAATTAATTCTATTAAAACTATTTTTGTATCACTATTAATATAATCATTAACAAAGATGAATATATTTTAATTAAATATAAACTGGGTATTTTAAACACATTTCTAATACTTTACTTTTAATATTAACAATATTTTTATCATCATTTATATCGTCTAATATACTAGATATCCAATTGGATACTTCAGTGACTTCTGTTTCTTTAAACCCTCTTCTAGTAACTGCAGGTGTACCAATGCGTATACCTGAAGTAATAAAAGGACTTTTCGGATCATTAGGTATAGTATTTTTATTAATAGTTATATTGGCTTTGCTTAAAGTAATATCTGCATCTTTTCCTGTTATTTTTTTATTAGTTAAATCAATTAAAAACAAGTGATTATTAGTTCCTCCTGATATTATTGTATATCCTCTTTTAGAAAAATTTTGAGCCATAATTTTTGAGTTTTTTACTATTTGCTTTTGATATTGTTTAAATTTTGGCTCTAACGCTTCTTTAAATGCAATAGCTTTTCCAGCTATTACATGCATCAAAGGTCCTCCTTGTGCTCCAGGAAAAACTGACATGTTAAGTTTTTTATATAAGTCTTCACTTCCATTTTTAGCGATAATAAGTCCACCCCGAGGTCCTGCTAATGTCTTATGAGTCGTGCTAGTAACAACATGTGCATAATTTATTGGATTTGGATAAATTTGAGCTGCTACTAAACCAGCTATATGAGCTATATCAACAATAAAGTAGGCACTGACTGTATCTGCAATTTCACGCATTTTTTTCCAATCACAAATTCCAGAATATGCTGAAAAACCACCAATAATCATTTTTGGTTTATACTTTTTAGTTAAAAATAATAATTCTTCATAATTGATTTCACCTTTTTGATCTACTCCATATGAAATCACATTATATATTTTTCCTGAGAAATTCACAGAAGATCCATGAGTTAAATGTCCTCCATGTGATAATTTCATTCCTAATATTGTATCACCAGGATTTAATAATGCTGTATAAACTGCAAAATTAGCTTGAGAACCAGAATGAGGCTGTACATTGGCATAGTCTGCATTAAATAATTTCTTTGCTCGACTAATAGCTAATTCTTCTATAATATCTATATATTTACAACCACCATAATAGCGTTTTCCAGGATAACCTTCTGCATATTTATTCGTTAATTGAGAACCTTGTGTATACATAACATAACGACTTGTATAGTTTTCTGAAGCAATTAATTCAATGTGATGTTCTTGTCTTATTTTTTCTTGTTCTATAGCATTCCATAATTCTGGATCATATAGAGAAAAATCTATTTTATTATTAAACATATTTTACCTAAAATTTTAATTACACAAAAAAAATGAAAAAATTTATTTAAAAAAAGTCTTTAACTTGTACTATTAGTTGTGTTTTTGAAAGATAAAACTCTTTTTCTTTTTTTAAATCTTTAACTAAAAAACATTCTTTTTCTATTTCATTATCACCTATTAGAATAGCAATTCTAGCTGAAGAATTAATCGCATTTTTTATTTTTTTTTTAAGATTTTGATCAAAAAAATTAATAAAGATTTTTAATCTAGGGTGTAAATTTCTTATTTCTTCAGATAAATTTAAAGCATGACATTTATTATGTTCCCCTATAAAAATAATATAAATATCAATATCTTGTATATTTTCTGAAAAAATTTTTAATGATTGTATAAGTAAAACTAAACGTTCTATTCCGATGGCAAATCCTATAGCAGGTGTTTTTGGACCCCCCATTTCTTCAATTAAAGAATCATATCTTCCACCTGCACAAATGGCATCTTTTGAACCTATTTTATTGCTTTTCCATTCAAATACAGTGTTATTATAATAGTCTAGTCCTCGTACTAATTTTTTATTATGCTTATATTGTATTCCATAAGAACTAATCATACTGCATAAATTTTTAAAATGATTATGTGAAGAAAGATTGATATACTCAGTAAGTAACGGTGCTTTTTCTAAAATTTTTTGTATTTCTATATTTTTAGTATCTAAAATTCTTAAAGGATTTGTATACAATCGTCTTTTACAATCTTGGTCTAACAAATTTTGATATTTTTCAAGAAATAAAACTAGTTTCTTTTTATACTGAAAACGATCTGTTTTAGAACCAATTGAATTAATTTCTAATGTTAGATAAGAATCAATACCCATTCTCTTCCATAAACGATTGGTTAAAAGAATCATTTCTAAATCAATATCTTCTCTATCTAATCCAAATACTTCTGCACCTAATTGATGAAATTGACGATATCTTCCTTTTTGAGGCCTTTCATATCGAAACATAGGACCTAAATACCAAAATCTATTATTTTTTTTATGCAGAGAATGATTTTGTATTATAGCTCTTACACAACCTACAGTACCTTCTGGCCGTAAAGTTAAACTGTTACCTTTTCGATCGTTAAAAGAATACATCTCTTTTTCTACTACATCAGTAACATGACCGATAGCTCTTTTAAAGATTTCTGTTTTTTCTAATAAAGGCAATCTGATTTCTAAATAACAATAACTAGTTAATACTTCTTTTAAAATAGTTTCTATGTGATTCCATATTTTTAAGTCTTTTGGAAAATAATCATGCATACCTCTAATAGATTTAATTTCTTTGTTCACAATTTTCTCTTATATTTAATATAAAATAAGCAAGATTTATGTAATTAAATATTATTTTTTTAAATAATTTAATTTATCTAATTCTTTTGCTTTTTTACGAATTTTAATTTCCATTTGCTCTATTATTTCTTCATTTTTTAATTTATTTTTTTGACGTATTCCATTTTCATAAAATGAACTTTTTTTATAACTTCCTGTCAATCCTAATGTTGCTACTTTGGCTTCACCTATACCATTAACAACACATCCAATAATAGATACATCTATAGGAGTAGAAATATCTTCTAATTTCTTTTCTAATTGATTTACTGTATTAATTACATCAAACTCTTGTCTAGAACAAGTAGGACAAGCAATAAAATTAACTCCTCTTGATCTTAAACATAAAACTTTTAAAATATCGTATCCTACTTTTACTTCTTCAACTGGATTTGCAGCTAGCGATACTCGTAAAGTATCTCCAATACCTTCTGATAGCAATGCAGAAATTCCTATAGAAGATTTTACGGTTCCAGTTCTTAAACTTCCTGCTTCTGTTATACCAATATGTAAAGGTTGTGTAATTTTTTTTCCTAATATTCTATAAGCCTCAACAGCTAAAAATACATCAGATGCTTTTACACTGACTTTAAACTGATTAAAATTTAAACTATCAAAATATTCAATATTTCTTATTGCTGATTCTACTAAAGCTTCTGGAGTTGGAATGCCATATTTTTTTAATATGTCTTTTTCTAATGATCCTGCATTTATACCAATACGAATAGGAATGTTTTTATCTTTTGCAGCATTAATTATTTCTGATACTCTTCTTTTGTTTCCGATATTACCTGGGTTAATTCTTAAACAATCTGCTCCATATTTTATAGCTTTTAAAGCTAATCTATAATCAAAATGTATATCTGCAATTAACGGTGTTTCTACTTTTTCTTTGATGATTTTAAACGATTCTGCAGCGTTTAATGTAGGTATAGAGACACGAACAATGTCCACTCCTACTTTTTGTAATTCTAAAATTTGATTAATTGTTTGTAAAGTATTTGTCGTGCGAGTATTAGTCATCGATTGAACTGAAATAGGAGCATTATTCCCAATGGGTATTTTCCCGACATAAATACGATCAGATTGTCTTCTATTAATATTTTTATATGTTTTCATAAAATGTTGTTTATATATTTTATACAATCAAAATGTAATAAATAAATTATATTATAAATTAATAAGTGTTTTTTTAATACGATTTATTATAGTACCTGTTAACTGTCCACATGCAGCATTAATATCTTCTCCTCTATTTTTTCTAATAACTGTTGTAAATCCTTTATTCCTTAAAATATTTGCAAAAATATTAATTCTGTTAATATCACTACATTGAAAAGAAGCACCTATAAAATGATTCCAAGGAATTAAATTAATTTTACTAGGTATATAATGTAATAATTGAGCTAATTGTTCAGCATTTTTATTAGAATCATTTATTCCATCTAACATGACGTACTCTATTGTTATTCTACCTCGATTAGCATTAGAATATTGTAGATATTTTAAAGCTGAATTTAAAATAGATGCAATATTATATTTTTTATTAATTGGCATGATACAGTCTCTAATGCAATCACTAGGAGCATGTAAAGAAATAGCTAAACATACATCAATCATGCTAATTCTTAGTTTATCTAATCCTGGTACTACTCCCGATGTAGATATAGTGATACGTCTTTTGGATAAACTAAAACCATGTTTATCTAAAATTATTTTTAATGCAGAAATAACATTTTTTAAGTTTAATAAAGGTTCCCCCATGCCCATAAAAACTATATTAGTAATACATTTTTTCATTTTTTTTTGTTTTAAAATTTTATTTGCTCTCCAAATTTGAGAAATAATTTCAGAAACTGTTAAATTTCTATTAAAACCCTGTTTTCCAGTAGCACAAAAATTACATTTTAAAGCACATCCAATTTGTGAAGAGATACAAAGTGTAGAACGTTTTTCTTCCGGTATATAAACTGTCTCTATTTTTTGATTATTAATTGCAGTAATCCATTTTATTGTACCATCACAAGATACTTTTTCTTCTATAAATTTTGATGCGAATATGCAAGCTGTTTCATGTAATCTGTTTCTTATTCTTATACTAATATTGAGCATCTTATTAAAATCGTCACAGTAATAATTATAAATCCATTTCATAATTTGTTCTGCAGTAAAACTCTTTGCCCCTAGAGAAATAAGAAAAGATCTTAAATCTATACGATTTAAATCTAATAAATTGATTTTAGATTTTGAAATATTTAATATGTTAATATTCTTGTTCATCTAAAAACCCTAAATATATATTTATAAAATATTTTTTTATTTAACATGTTATGTAATAGAAAAATTAAATGAAATACATTATTTTATATAACTTAATTAAATATTGTAGTATACAATATTTAATTGTTTTATTTATATATATCAAAAATATTTTCATTATTAATGAATATTAAAGATATTTAAATCATGCTATTATTCTAATAAATTTTAGAATCTAGGAGATTTTAATGCATCCAATGTTAAATATAGCTATTCGTGCGGTACGAAAGGGAGGAAATACTATTGTTCAAAATTATGACACACAAAAATTTATTGATGAAGATAGAGAAAAAAATAAAATATTTATAAATAAAATTATGTATAAAACATATAGAATTATTACTGAAATTATTTATAAATCTTATCCAAATCATATTATTTTAAACAAAAACGAAAAAATTTTATTAAATAACAATGAAATAAATACTATTTGGATTATTAATGAATTAGATGGAAGAAATAATTTCATCAAACACTTTCCTCATTTTTGTATTTCTATTGCTGTTCTTGTGAAAGGAAAAATAGAAATTTCCGTAATATACGATCCTATAAGAAATGATTTATTTACAGCGGTAAAAGGACAAGGTTCACAATTAAATGGTTATCGAACTCGATGCAGCAATATTAATAAATTAAATTGTACTACAGTCGCAGTTAATTTACCTAATTATGTTCATAATCAAGCTTTATTCTATTTTGAAATATATAAAAAATTAACTTTTTATGGAATTTCTTTTAGATGTACTGGTTCCACTGTTCTTGATTTAGCTTATGTTGCCGCTGGAAAAATCGATTGCTTATTTGATTTTAATTTAGCTCCCAATAATTTTATAGCAGGTAAACTACAGGTGAGAGAAGCTGGGTGTTTAATTAGTGATTTTACAGGAGGACATGGAGATAATAATAGCCGTACTGGAAATTTAATTGGTAGTCCTAAATTTATTAGACTAATTACTGAAAAAGTACGAGAATGTTATTCTCCATAATTTTATTCACATTAATAGACTTTTCAGTTAAACTTTACATATAAAACACTAATACTATCTTGATTTTTAAAAATGCTATTTATTAAAAACACACCATTTTTTATTAATAAATATAGCTGACCAATCTGTAAATTTTCCTTCTTTTTTAGAGGCAATATAGTGTTCTTTAGTTTTTTTATTAAAACAAACTATAGTTTTATTACCTTTATTATCAATAATAGGGGCACTGGATAAATGATTTATTTTTTCTGGTAATAAATGTTTAAAACGAACAAGTTCTTCAACAAGTGGAGATCTAGTTTCACGTGATTTAGGAAAGGTATTTGCAGCAAAAAAAATACCAGATATTCCCTCTCTTAAAACAAACCATGCGTTAGATTTTTTACAGAGTAATTCTGGAAAAGGGATTGGTGTTAATTTTGGATCAGATATTTCACCGTTGGATAAGATTTTTCTTGTATTTTTGCATGTGTTATTTATACATATAAAAAATTTACCGAATGGACCTGTTTTTAATGTCATATTATCATGACATTTTTCACATTTAATTATTTTAGATAAATAAGTAGGACTCTTGAAAATTCCTTTTTCTAGTTTATAGCCAATACAACTAGGATTATTAACACAAATATGTAATTTAAGATTTTGATGAATAAAATAACTATCCATTGCCATATTACATATATGACATTGATTGACTAATTCTAAAGATACATGTTTTTTGTCTTTTTTTTCTTTTTCATCAAAATCACGCAATGAGATAAGATTGATAGTTTTTTTACAACGGGCTTTAGGTTCGGAATTATATCCTGAACAACTAAGAAAAACACCTGTAATAGCAGTTTTTATTCCCATTTTTTTAGAACATACTGGACAATCAATTGAGGTGAGAACAATAATATTGGGTTCCATTCCTCCTTCTTCTGGACTTTTTTTTGCTTGTTCTAGTTGTTGAGAAAAATCTTTAAAAAAAGAATTTAGTACATTTTTCCAAGCAATTTTATTTTCAGCCACTTGATCCAGCTTTTGTTCCATACGTGCAGTAAAATTATAATCAATTAAATTGTTAAAGCTTTTTTTTAATCTAACAGTAAGGATTTCCCCCATCTTTTCTGCATAAAACTTATTTTTTTTAATTTTTGCATAACCTTTTTCTTGTATTTTTGATGTAATTGAAGCATAAGTAGAAGGTCTCCCGATACCCTTTTTTTCTAATTCACGTACTAAAGATGCTTCGCTAAAACGTGGTGTAGGTTTAGTAAAGTTTTGATTACATACGATTTTATTTATACGCAATACGCTTCCTATATTTAATATAGGAAATTCAGTAATGATGTTTTTTTCTTCTTTTAAAATGCTAGTCCAACCATTAAAAAGCACTATTTTTTCATTTTTTTTTAACTTAAATGTATCAGATAATACTGTGATAGTTATAGATTGATATTTCACTGATGTCATTTGAGATGCTATACATTGATTCCAAATCAACATATATAATTTTTTAGCATCTGCATTTAACTTTCCTGAAGTTATATCTTTTATTCTTACATCAGATGGACGAATAGCTTCATGAGCTTCTTGAGAATGTTCACGATTAGAGTATATATTAGGTTCTTGAGGTAAATAATCCTCTCCATAAAAATTTTTTATATATGTACGAACTCTTTCAATAGCATGTTTGCTTAAATAATTAGAATCAGTTCTGATATAAGTTATATAACCTTCTTCATATAATTTTTGTGCTAAAAACATTGTTTTTTTTACACTAAAACCTAAACGAAGGCTAGCAGATTGTTGTAAAGTAGAAGTGATAAAAGGAGCAGGTGCTCTTCTATACAGTATTTGTTTTTCATAATTATGAACAATGCATAATGATTTTTTAATTTTTTCTATTGAGAAATCTACTTCTTTTCTATTTATTGGACGAAATATTTTATTATGATTATGTGTAACATCCATCGTAATTTCTTTTTTGTTTTTAGAATAAAGAGAAACATTTAGTTTCCAATATTCTTCTGGTATGAAATTTTTTATAATATTTTCACGTTCTGCTATTATTCGAACAGCTACTGATTGTACACGTCCTGCAGATAAACCTCTCGAAATTTTTTGCCATAACAAAGGTGAAATCATATATCCTACAATTCGATCCATAAAACGACGTGCTTGTTGAGCGTGCACGCGGTTCATGTTTATGTGTCCTGTATTTTGAAAAGCTTTTTCTATTGAACGTTTTGTAATTTCATTGAATACTACACGTCTAAATTTAGAAGAATCTCCTCCAATAACTTCTTTTAAATGCCAGGCAATTGCTTCTCCCTCTCTATCTAAATCTGTAGCGAGATATATTCGATCTACTTCATTTGCAATTTTTTTTAGTTCAGAAATTATTTTTTCTTTACCAGGTAAAATATAATATTCAGCTTTCCAATTATGATAAGGATCAATACCTATTTGTTGTATTAATATATTTTTTTCATCAGATTTTAAAATATTTTTTTTTATTTTGTTAACAGATTTTTTAGATTTTTCTTTATTTTTAGATTTACCACAAAGTAAATCTCGCACATGTCCGATGCTGGATTTAACTATGTATTTTTGACCTAAATATTGATTGATAGTTTTTGCTTTTGCTGGAGATTCAACTATCACAAGAGATTTTTGCATATTTTTATCCAGTCAATAATATTAAATTGAATTATATTAATTTATATTGCAGTAATAAAATGACTAAATATAAAATTAATTATTCTGAAAAATTTATTTATGTCATTTTTCTTTTGTAAGATTATAAATAATTTTTATAAAAAAATATTTTAAGAAAAATTTTACTAATATTATCTAATATAGAAGAAACAAAACGTTCTAATATTTTTTTAGTATAAATATATTGGATATGTAATAAAGTATAATCTTCCATTTTAGAAATTAAGATATCATCACTAGTTCTGATTTCATCTATTAAATTTTTCTCTAAAGCCATTGTTCCAAACCAATGTTCTCCATTGGATACACTTTCAATATTTAAAGAAGGTCTCATTTCTTGAATAAATTTTTTAAAAAGTTCATGTGTTGTATTCAGTTCTTCACAAAATTTTTGACGTGTTGATTCAGTATTATTGCCAAACATAGTTAAAGTACGTTTATAATCCCCAGCAGTATGAAGTTCAATATCTATATGACATTTTTTTAATAATTTATTAAAATTAGGTATTTGACTTACTACACCAATGGAACCTATTATTGCAAATGGTGCTGAAATGATATAGTCTGCAACACAAGCCATCATATAGCCTCCACTGGCTGCAATTTTATCTACAGAGACTATTAATTTTATTCCTTTTTGACGCAATCTATTTAATTGAGAAGCGGCTAAGCCGTATCCATGAATCACACCTCCAGCACTTTCTAATCGCAATAATACTTCATCATTTTTTTTTGCAACTGAAAGTATGGCAGAGATTTCTTCTCGTAATCCAGCTACTTCGTTTGCATAAACGTCTCCTTTAAAATCTAAAACGTATAATATTTTTTCTTTGTTTTTTTCTTTGTTTTTTTCTTTATTTTTTTCTTTCTCTTTTTTTAACCATATTTTTTTTTCAAAATTTTTCATTGTTGATAATAAAATATTATTTTTTATATTTTTATAATTATCTTGAAGTAAAGTAAATTTTAGTTTACTTTTTTTGCTCTTGTTTTTTTTCATTATTGCAGAAAATAGTAGTATGACAGAAACAATCATTATAATTAAAGTAATTATTTTTGCTAAGAATAATTCGTAATTTACAAGTACATTCACAAAATAAACCTTTTTTAAAATAAATAAAATTTTTAGTATTTAATAGAAATTAAACGATATAAATTATCTACTAATATAGAATTTAATTCTATCCAATGTCCTAATTTTAAGTTTTTAGGTAAAATAATATTTCCATATCGTATTCTAATTAATCGACTGACTTGACATTTAACCTTTTCCCACATAGATCGAATTTCGCGATTTCTCCCCTCACATATAACTCCTTTAAACCATTTATTTTTTCCTAATTCTTTATCATTAATAGATTGTATTTCTTTAAATGAAGCATAACCATCTTTAATTTTAACTCCATTTTTTAAAATATTCATTGTATTTTTGTTAATTTTTCCAAAAACTCTAATATAATATTCTCTTTCTATCTTATTTCTAGGATGCATGAGTTTATTAGCTAGGTCTCCATTGTTTGTGAATAATAATAATCCTCTAGTATTAAGATCTAATCTTCCAATACTAATCCATCTATTGGTACTTAAAAATGGTAATGTATCGAATACAGTAGGACGTTTTTTAGCATCATATCTAGTACAAATTTCTCCTTCAGGTTTATTATAAATTAGTACTTTAGTTTTAAAATCCTTTTTTTTTATAAATATGTTTTCTCCTTTAATTGTAATTTTTCCAGGATTTTGATTATCTATACGCTGACCAATTAGTGCTTTTTTTCCATTAATAAATATATTTCCAGATTTAATCATTTTTTCGATATTACGACGTGAACCATATCCAAAATGCGATAATATTTTTTGTATTTTTTCAGTCATTTTTATATCCTTGTATATTTTTTTAGAAATATATTAATGATAATAAGTTATTTATTTTTCTTTAGATAATTTATTGGAACTAAAGTTAATAATATTCCTATAATTAAAGGAAAAATAAACCACATTTCATAAAATAAAATCGTATTTTTATAAATATAGTTTTCTAAAAAACCAGCAATAACTGGAAAAATTAAAAAAACAGTAGAAGCATAAAATGCACTCACTTTTTGTTGTAAATAAAAATAAGATAAAATTCCAAAAATTCCAGAAAAATCTCCAAGATAAAATATAGCAAAAATAGATTTTTTAGAAAATGTATTAATATGAGGATGTTCTATAAACCAAGATATAGTAGACAATAATATTCCAGATACTAATGAAGGCAAAGCATTAAAGGTGATAACTGATACATTACAGCATTTTTTTTGACATTCAGCATAAATCATAGCATGACTAAATAAGGCAAATAGTAAAGCTAAAATTCCCTTCCACTGATAAAAGTATTGTGATTCTAATTCTATTAGTAAAACAATTAATAATGTAATTAAAGAAATTAATATTCCTATTTTTTGAATAAAAAATAATTTCTGTTTTAAATATAAAAATGATACTGTTAATACAGCCACAGGCATATTTGAAAATATAATAGAAGCTATAGAAGAACTAACATAATTACCTCCATATAACATTAATGTGAATGGTAAAGAAAAATAAAAGATAGAAATAATAAATTGAAACCATCTTTGTCCATATGGAAATAAAAGAGGTGTTTTTGTATAATAAGCAAGAATGATTAATAAGGGGGATGCTGCTAAAAAACGTATTCCAGTTGCAAAAAATGGAGGAATAGTTTCTATTGCAATTTTCATTGCAATCCAAGTAGTTCCCCACGTAATTGATACTAGAGAAAATAATATTATTATTACTATTTTATTCATTGCAAGTACCCCAAAAAAAAATAAAAATATAACATATATCATGTATTTCATTAATATTTATATATTATTTTTAGTTTTAAAGTTATTTATAAATACTACAAAGAGATATTTTACTAAACGTAAATTACTTTTAATTAGATCATTATTAAAATATTAACAATAATAAACATAAAAAGATTTTATATATAAATAAATATTTTTTAAAATACTTAAGGTCATAAATGCAAAAAATTTTAAATAAAATTTACGACTCAAAATATTTGAGTCAAGAAGAAAGTTATAAATTATTTAAATCTATTTCTTCTGGAAGAATCAAAGATGTACAATTAGCATCTGTATTAATTGCAATGCGAATACGAGGTGAATCAACAGAAGAAATCATTGGAGCAATATATGCATTTTCAGAAAATATGAAATACTTTCCAAGACCTAGCTATGTTTTTTCTGATATAGTAGGAACGGGTGGAGATTCTAAAAATACTATTAACATTTCAACTGCAAGTGCTTTTGTTGCTGCAACTTGTGGCTATAAAATTATTAAACATTGTAATCAAGGAATTTCTAGTAAATCAGGTTCTTCTGATCTTTTGAAAAAATTCAACATAAATTTATATGCATCTTCAAAAAAATCTCGTAAATCTTTAGATGAATTAAATATTTGTTTTTTATTTGCTCCTAAATATCATCATGGTTTTCAATATTCTAATAATGTTCGTAAAATTTTAAAAACTAAAACGATTTTAAATATATTGGGACCCTTTCTTAATCCTGCACTACCTCCTCTTTCTGTAATTGGTGTTTATAATAAAAAATTAATTGGTCCTGCAGTACAAATTTTAAAATATTTAAAATATAAAAGAAGCATCGTTTTACACGGTAATGATACTGATGAAGTTTCATTAAATGGAATAACATATGTTTCTGAGTTGTTCAATGGAAAAGTTATTTCATATGAATTGGGACCACAAGATTTTGGTCTAAAAATACATACCGAAAAATTATTTACAGAAAGTTCATTAGAAGAAAATTATCATATTATTAGTCAAACAATGCAAGGAAAAGGTCATAGATTGCATGAAGAATTAATAGCAGTCAATGTAGCATTATTATTTAAAGTATTTGGAAAAGAAAATTTAAAAGAAAACACTCAATTGGCATTAGATAAAATTCGCAGTGGAGATGTTTATAAACATATAAGAAATGTTGCTGAAATGCTAAAAGAAGATAATTATGCAAGAGACAATACTGAAAAAAATTATATACGATAAAAAAGACTGGATTGCGTTTAGAAAAAAAAAACAACCTTTAGTTAATTTTAAAGATAAAATTAATAAAAATACACGTAATTTTTATGATTCTTTAAAAGAAAAAAACCCTTTTTTTATATTAGAATGCAAAAAAAAATCTCCTTCTTTAGGAGTTATTAGAAACGATTTTAATTTGGTTAATATTGCTAATATTTATAAAAAATATGCTTCTGCTATTTCAGTACTTACAGAAGAAAAATATTTTCATGGAAATTTAAAATTTATAAATATAGTTCGAGAATCTGTCTCTCAGCCTATTTTATGCAAAGATTTTTTTATTGATCCATATCAAGTATATTTAGCTAGATATTATAATGCAGATGCTATTTTATTAATGCTATCTGTTTTAAATGATATACAATATAAAGAGCTATCTATAATAGCAAAAAAATTAAATATGAGTGTATTGACTGAAGTAAATAATATCGCAGAATTAAATCGTGCTCTTGAGTTAAAAGCTAATATTATTGGTATTAATAATCGTAATTTACACGATTTATCAATCGATTTAAATCGTACTCGTATATTAGCACCTTTAATTAAAAAAAATATTATCATCGTAAGTGAATCAGGTATACAAAAATATCGTCAAGTAAGAGAACTTAGTAAGTTTGTGCATGGTTTTTTAATTGGTTCTCATTTAATGTCTAAAAAAAATTTAGAGATGGGTATACGTTCTATCATGATAGGTAATAATAAAATTTGTGGATTAACTCGACACACTGATATAAAAATTGTTGAAAAATATGGATCTATTTATGGTGGACTTATTTTTGTAAAAAGCTCACCTAGAAAAATTAATAAAAAAATTGCAAACAATATTATTGTAAATAGCAAATTAAGATTTATAGGAGTTTTTCAAAATGAAGAAATTAATATTATCGTCAATATTGCTGAAGAATTATCTTTATATGCAGTACAGCTGCATGGACAAGAAAATCAAGAATATATTCATAAATTAAGAAAAATACTACCTCAAGAAATTAGAATTTGGAAAGCTTTTTCTATTAAATCTCAATTACCGAGTCTTAATTGGAATAATATAAGTATGTATGTATTCGATTCTAATTCTGGAGGAAGTAATAAGTCTTTTGATTGGTCTATTTTGCATAATCATGTTTTAGATAATGTCTTATTAGCTGGAGGAATTAATTTAGATAATTGCATTCTGGCTTCTAAATTAAATTGTTCAGGATTGGATATTAATTCTGGTATAGAAACCTCTCCTGGCATTAAAGATCATAAAAAAATCAAAGAAATTTTTAAACGATTAAGACATTATTAAACTATTTTTATAGTTAACAAACTAATAGGAAAGAATCGCATGACTTTACTGAATCCTTATTTTGGTGAATTTGGTGGTATGTACGTTCCTCAAATATTAATACCGGCTTTATTTGAATTAGAGAAAAATTTTGTTGCCGCGCAAGAAGATATAAGTTTTCAAAAGAAATTTTATGATTTATTAAAAAATTATGCAGGAAGACCTACTCCATTAACTTTATGTAATAATTTAACTCAAGGTACAAAAACACGTATTTATCTTAAGAGGGAAGATTTGCTACATGGTGGTGCACACAAGACTAATCAGGTTCTAGGACAAGCTATGTTAGCACTTAGAATGAAAAAAAAGGAAATTATTGCTGAAACAGGTGCTGGTCAACATGGTGTAGCTACTGCTATTGCTTGTGCATTATTAAATTTAAAATGTAGAATTTATATGGGATTCAAAGATATTGAAAGACAATCTACAAATGTTTTTCGTATGCAATTAATGGGTGCAAAAGTCATATCAGTAAAAAATGGTTCAGGAACTTTAAAAGATGCATGCAATGAAGCTTTGCGCGATTGGTCTAAAAGTTATAAAACATCTTATTATATGATTGGGACTGCAGCTGGGCCGCATCCTTACCCCACTATGGTTCGTGAATTTCAAAGAATGATTGGAACAGAAACAAAAAAACAAATATTAGAGAAAGAAAATAGACTACCTGATTCCATCATTGCATGTATTGGTGGTGGTTCTAATGCAATTGGTATTTTCTCAGATTTTATGGATGATAAAGTAAATTTAATTGGTGTAGAACCCGCTGGTCAGGGTATACATACAGGAAAACATGGGGCACCGTTAAAACATGGAAGAACTGGTATTTATTTCGGTATGAAGTCTTATTTAATGCAAGATAAAGAAGGTCAAATTAAAGAGTCTTGGTCAATTTCAGCGGGATTGGATTTTCCATCTGTCGGTCCTGAACATGCTTGGTTGAGTAGTATTAATCGAGCTCAATATGTATCTATTACTGACGAAGAAGCTATAAATGCATTTTTAATTCTATGTAAAAAAGAAGGCATTATTCCTGCTTTGGAATCTTCTCATGCATTAGCGTATGCATTGAAATTAATGAAAAAAAACCCTTACAAAGAACAACTTTTTGTTGTTAACCTTTCTGGACGTGGGGATAAAGATATTTTTACAGTTAATAATATTTTAGAAAAAAAGGAAAAATATAATGAATCGATATCCAGAAATGTTTAAAAGATTATCTTTATTAAAAGAAGGATGTTTTGTACCTTTTGTAATTTTAGGAGATCCATCTTTAGAAATATCGATAAAAATAATTGAAATTTTAATTAAAAATGGTGCTGATGCTTTAGAAATCGGAATACCATTTTCGGATCCTCTCGCTGATGGACCTATTATTCAAAAAGCAAGTTTACGTGCTTTATCTAAAAAAAATACGTTTTCAGAATATTTTGAAATATTAAAAAAATTAAGGGCCCAAAATACACAATTACCTATTGGTGTTTTAATATATGCTAATCTTATATATAATCAGGGTATTGATAATTTTTATTGGAAATGTGCAAATTGCGGTTTAGATTCAGTGCTTATAGCTGATGTTCCGATTGAAGAATCAAAAATTTTTTATGAAACTGCAAACAAATATAAAATTAACTCTATTTTTATATGTCCACCAGATGCAGACGATGAATTCTTGAAAAAAATTTCTTTATATGCACAAGGATATATTTATGTATTGTCTCGTCTTGGAATAACGGGAATAGAAGATAAAACTCCTTCACTATCTAAGGATTTTATCAAAAAAATAAAACGATATAATTCTCTTCCTTTATTACAAGGTTTTGGAATTTCCAATGCTATACAAGTCAAAAAAGCAATATTATCAGGTTTATCAGGTATAATATGTGGTTCAGCAATCATAGATATTATCGAAAAAAATTTTACTCAAGAAAATATAATGTTTAAAAAAATAAAAGATTTTACTAGATTGCTAAAAATCTCTACTCAATAATAATTAATAATTTTTATATATAAAAAATATGCTCATCTAAAATAATATGTATATCTTCGTATTGTACACAGTGTTGATAAGGAGCGTGCATATGCTAATTACAGCAAAAGAATTGCGTCATGATACGCGTCATTTTTTTCATAAACAAATAGCAACTATTTTTTTTATATCTATATTCATAACATTTATTAGTATGTTCATAGATATGTTTATTAAACCAGATATGCATATTATATTTATAATAGAGAATAATAATTTTATTAATGCTGAATCATTATTGGAATTAATTCATAATATGAATCTTGAAGAAAAAGCTCAATTATTAAAATATTCTATATTCAAAATAATAGAATTATTAATTAATAAAACATTATTATTAGGAAGTATGATAACTTTAATTTCTAATCTATCTAAAGATAAAAAAGAACCAATTCTAAAAGTATTACATTCTTTATTTTTATTTTTACCAAGCTTGTTTATTTTAAATTTTATGATTGCTTTTATTATTCAATTAGGTTTTATGTTATTAGTTATTCCAGGTATTGTATTAACAATAATACTATCTTTAACACCTATTATTTTTTATTTTAAAAAAAATAGTTTAATAGATTCTATACGTCTCAGTATGCATATTTCCTGGAAAAATATAAAAATAATAGCATCAGGCGTTTTATTGTGGATGTTTGGAAAATTTATTCTAATAACATTATTATCTAGTATCTATCTTTCAAATAAAAACATAGTTTTTTTAATATCAAATATCAGTACAAATATATTGTATTCTATTTTAATTATATACTTATTTCGATTTTATATGATATTTTCAAATACTTGAAAATTTAAAGATTATCTAGGTTTATACTATGAAACAAATATTGAATATATTACCAATGCTCATTTTCTTCATTTTTTACAAATTTTATGATATTTTTATAGCTTCTGGATCTTTAATTATTACATCAGGATTATTATGTATAATTTATTGGGTAATCTATAATGAAATAGATAAAATTAATTTATTTAGTTTTTTTGTAATTGCTTTTTTTGGTTCTCTAACAATATTTTTTCACGATAGTCAATTTATCAAATGGAAAATAACAATAATTTATATAATTTTTTCTATAGTATTATTAACTAGTCAATTTTTAACAAAAAAACCAATAATACAAAGATTTTTAGAAAAAGATATTAGTATATCTAACGTAGATTGGCGAAAAATTAATTTTTTTTGGTCTTTATTTTTTTTATTTTGTAGTATTTTAAATATTTATATAGCATTCTGGTTTTCAGAAAAAACTTGGGTGACTTTTAAAGTTTTTGGATTTACATCTTTAACGTTTTTTTTAATTTTAATAACTGGTATTTATATAAACTACAAAATATCAAAAGAAAAATAATTTTTTAAAATAACAGAGTGAATATTTTAACAATGCTAGAAAAAAATAAATTACCAAAGGGAACAGTAGTATTAAAAACACTTGCAATGCCTGCAGATACTAATGCTAATGGTGATATATTTGGTGGGTGGATTATGTCTCAAATGGATATGGGCGGAGCAATATTAGCAAAAGAAATTGCGGGTGGAAAAGTAGTAACAGTACGAGTTGATGGAATCACTTTTCTAAAATCTGTATCAGTTGGTGATATTGTTAATTGCTATGCAAAGTGTATTAAAATTGGTAAAAGTTCGATTAAAATTAATGTGGAAATATGGATTAAAAAAATTTATTCGAAACCATTAGGTCAATTTTACTGTGCTGCAGAAGCAGAATTTATCTATGTAGCAATTGATAAAATAGGAAAACCTCGTGAATTATTACCTATGAGTATTATTTAAATAAAAATATACAAAAATTAAAAATAGAAATAATTATTTATTAAAATCATATTAATTAAATTTAATACATTAATAGTTAATAAAAGTAAAAAAATCATGATTTTCCTATTAATTTTAAATATAAAAATTAATTTTTAAATGTTAATAAATAAATTTGGAGTATTAATTAATTATCCTATTACTTTAAATATTATACAAATTTAATTTTTAAAAATAAAAGAATATTTAATTAAATAAAAAGACGCTTTTTTAAAAAAAAGTATAAATAGGACCTTCAATGGATGGATATTTTTTATAATTTAATCAAATGTCTAGTTTTTTCAATTTATTGGTTGTTAATTGCTAGTATTACCTTTAGAGTTTTAATCAAACGTCGCAGTATACCCTCTTCTATGTCTTGGCTTTTAATAGTTTATATTATTCCTCTTATTGGAATTTCTATTTGGTTTTTTTTTGGTGAGTTATATTTAGGGAAAAGACAAAAAAAAATTGCGAATAGAATTTGGTCTATATCTAATAAATGGTTGAATGAATTAAGGTCCTGTACATATATTTTTCAAATGAACAATAGTGAAGTAGCTACTTCTTTATTCCAATTATGCAAACATAGACAAGGTATTGCAGGAATTAAAAGTAATAAGCTTAAATTATTGACTAATACTAAAAAAACTATGCAAATATTAATACGTGATATTTATTTGGCACGTAAAAATATTGAAATGGTATTTTATATTTGGAAACCAGGAGGAATAGCAGATGATGTGGCAATAGCTTTAATTGATTCTGCAAAACGTGGAATACATTGTAGATTAATGTTAGATTCTGCGGGAAGTGTTGAATTTTTTCAAAGTCCTTGGGTTGAAATTATGAGGGAATCTGGTATTCAAATTGTAGAAGCTTTAAAAGTTAGTATACTACGAGTTTTTTTGAGACGTATAGATGTTAGACAACATAGAAAAATTGTATTGATTGATAATTATATTACATATTCAGGCAGTATGAATCTTGTAGATCCTTATTTATTTAAAAAATCTTCTGGTGTTGGTCAATGGATTGATTTAATGACCAGAATAGAAGGACCTATAGCTTCAACAATAGGAATAATTTATTCTTGTGATTGGGAAATTGAAACAGGTTTTAAGATTTTACCTCCATTGCCTAATAAGAACATGATAAAAAATGAATCAAATCAAAATTCTAGTATTCAAGTCATTGCATCTGGACCAGGTTTTCCAGAAAACATGATTCATCAAGCACTATTGACTGCTATTTATTCAGCTAGATATGAATTAATTATGACTACTCCTTATTTGGTACCCAGTGAAGATTTATTACACGCCATCTGCACTGCAGCTCAAAGAGGAGTTAAAGTTAGTATTATTATACCCTTGTATCACGATTCTATTTTAGTAAAATGGGCAAGTAGAGTATTTTTTAGTGAATTATTAGAAGCTGGAGTAAATATTTATCAATTTAAAAAAGGATTATTACATAGTAAAAGTATATTAGTAGATCAACAATTAAGTCTTATTGGTACTGTAAATTTAGATATGAGGAGTCTTTGGTTGAATTTTGAAATTACTTTAGTAATCGATGATAGTAATTTCGGACGTAATTTATTGTGTATACACAATCAGTATATTTCTGATTCTTATTTATTAGATAAAAAAGTTTGGTCTATGCGTGCGTATTGGACTAGAGTGCTTGAAAAAATATTTTATTTTTTAAGTCCATTATTATAAGTATAATACTTATAAAATATTTTTTATTAAAAAATATATATTTATTTTTCACAATATAATTGCATGCATTTTATACACATCTAAAATTTTGTATAATTTTTATACAAAAATAAATTTATATTATATATTTTTTAAAAAATTTTTAAAATTTATATAATATATACAAAAGTTTTATATAAGACTGTTATTTTCTCATTTTTGATATTTAATTATTAAGTAAAATACTTTTACCTTAAACTGATGCTATGAGAACATGATGATGAATGAAATACTAAAAATTCTAAATAATATTCGTACGCTTCGTGTACATTCAAGAGAATGTTCTTTAGAAATTCTAGAAGAAATATTAGAAAAATTTAAAATTATTGTAAATGAAAGAAAAGAAGAAGAAAAAAAAATACAAGAAGAAATAGAAAATAGAACTATAAAATTAAAAAGATACAGAGAAATGCTTATTGCTGACGGCATAAATCCAAATGAATTATTAACAAAAACTAATTCTATTAAATCTTTACAAAAACGAAAAAGACCAAAAAGACCAGCAAAATATAAATATATTAACAATAATGGAGATTTTAAAACGTGGACTGGTCAAGGACGCACTCCATCAGTAATAAAAGATGCGATTTTAAAAGATGATAAAATATTAGAGGATTTTTTATTATAATATGAATTTGGGGGGTTAATCAAAAAAACCCCTACTATTATTAGTATTATTTAGTATAGCACAATATATAATTTAATCTACATTAAAAAAAATAATTTATTTTTCTATTCAGATAATAAATGGCCCATTTTTTCAGCCTTAGTCTTTAAATAATGAGAATTCGTGGAGTTTTTTTTTGTAATAATAGGGACTCTTTCTACAATTTTTATTCCAGCATTACTGAGCATTTGGACTTTAAACGGATTATTTGTTAACAAACGAATTTTTTTAATATTTAATATATTAAATATATCAGCACACAATGAAAAATCTCTTTCATCTGCAGAAAATCCAAGTTTCTGATTAGCTTGTACAGTATCTAATCCTTGATCTTGTAAAGCATATGCACGTATTTTATTAAGAAGACCAATATTCCTTCCTTCTTGACGATGATAAATTAACACACCGCTTCCTTCTTTAACAATTTTTTTCATAGCCATTTCTAATTGATTACCACAATCACATCGCAAACTAAAAAGAGCGTCTCCTGTAAGACATTCTGAATGTACTCTTGCAAGAATGGGAGTGTTTTTTTTTATATTACCATATACAAGCGCTACATGATTTTTACCATTTTTCTTTTCTTCAAAACCAAATATAAAAAATTCCCCCCAAGGAGTAGGTAATATAGCTTTTTCTATTTTTATTAATTGCATAAATCCTCTTGATTTAAGATAAAATATATTTTTAAAATATTGATAAATATCTTTTATTATTTCATATATATTTATTGCATAGATTTTAGTATTGAATCTAATTTTTTAATTGGATTTTTAGACAGGGTAATAGAACGTCCTATCACTATATAATCTATTTTAAATTCTTTTGCTTCTTGAGGAGTAATAACGTTATTTTGATCATATAATAAATCTTCAGAAACTCTAATACCTGGCGTAATAATTTTATATTTATTTCCAAATAAACATTTTATTTTTTTTGCTTCTCTTCCTGGACATACAATTCCATCTAAACCACAATCATTAGATAATTTTGATAAAGTTAAAATATAATCTGTTAATGAAATATTAATCCCAACTTCTTTAAGTTCTTTTTCTTTCAGACTAGTTAGTGCTGTAACAGCTATTAATAAAGGAGCTTTTTTAAAAGATTTTAATGCTTTTTTTGCAGAAATTAACATTTTTTTGCCACCTGCAGCATGAACGCTTAGCATCCAAATTCCTAAATCTGCAGCTGCTTTTGTAGCATTGAATACAGTATTAGGGATATCATGAAATTTTAAATCAAGAAATATATTAAATCCCATTTGATGTAATTCTTTAATAAATTTACGACCTAAAATCGTAAACATTTCTTTTCCAATTTTTAAATAATAAACAGAAGGATTAAGAAGATTGACTAATTTCATGGCTGATTGTTTATTGTAAAAATCTAATGCAATAATAATTTTTGGTATTTTAAAAACATTAGGATCTAACACTATGTAACCTCTGGTATAAAGAATATACATCAATAAAAAATAATTTTCAAAAAATCGTCAATATTATTTTTTAATAGACAAATCAGATTGAAAATTAGCATGGTATGACGAACGAACAAAAGGACCGCAAAAAGCATTCTTAAATCCAATCGATAAAGCTTCCTGTTTGATACTTTCAAATTCTAAAGGTGATACATATCGTTGTACTGGTAAATGACTGATGCTAGGTTGAAGATATTGACCTATTGTTAACAGTGTAACGCCACTCGAATAAAGATCTTTCATTACTTGAATAATTTCCGAATCTTTTTCACCTAGTCCTAACATCAAACCTGATTTAGTTGGTATGTTGGAGTATTTTTTTTTAAATAATTCTAATAAAGACAATGACCTTTGATAATTAGCTCCAGGACGAATTGTTTTGTACATTCTAGGAATATTTTCTATATTATGATTAAATACATCAGGTAATGCTTGATTAAAAATTCTTAAAATTAAATCTATTCTTCCTCGGAAATCAGGAACTAATATTTCAATTTTTACTGTATTTTTTTTTCTAATGGCTTGAATGCAATTAACAAAATGCTGAGCACCACCGTCGTATAAATCATCACGAACGACGGATGTAATTACAACATAATCAATTTTCATGTCAAATACTGTATCAGATAATTTTTTGGGTTCTTCTATATTTATAGAATGAGGTGTTCCATGAGATACTGCACAAAAAGGACAGTTTCGTGTACATATTGATCCAAGAATCATAAATGTTGCAGTACCGTTATTAAAACATTCAGATAAATTTGGACAATGGGCTTCTTCACAAACAGAATGTAATTTATTTTTTCTTAAAGCATTTTTGATATGTTGTATACGAGATGTATTAATAGGTATTTTAACTTTTATCCAATTAGGTTTCTTTAATATATTTATAACCTTGTGAATTGTTTTAGTAGGAATAATATTTAATTTATTTGATATGTTATTTTCTAAGAAAATATCTTTATATTTCTTCATAAAATTTATTATCTCAATTATAAATATTAAAATATACACTATATATAAACTTTAAATAGTTATCTAAAAAAATTTTACACATAATATTTTCAATAAAAAATTATTTATTTTTTTTATCTTTTCCATTAATCATAGTTACTCCCAAAAACTTAGATATTTTTTGAATTAAAATCTTCTGTATATCCATCAATTGAATGCTTAAATTAAAATCTTTTATTTGTGTCATTTTTATATTTACATCTCCACATGGATAAATATAATTAAACGGTGTTAGATCCATGTTGACATTTAGTGCTAAACCATGTAAAGTAGAACCTTTTTTAACTCTTAATCCCAAAGAACATATTTTCTTTTTATGTACATATACACCTGGATATTTTTTTTTCGTATATGATTTGATAGAAAAATGATCTAATGTTTCTATGATTATTTTTTGCATTATATCAATAATTTGACGTATGCTAATTTTACGACGTTTTAGATTAATTAAAAAATATACTATTTGTTGTCCTGGTCCATGATATGTAATTTGACCACCTCTATCAGTATTTACTAAGGAAATGTTATTAGGAAAAATTATATTTTTTTCTTTGTTTATTTGTCCTTGAGTAAAAATCGGATAATGTTCAACGAACCAAACTTCATCAAGTGTATAAAGATTACGTAATATTGTAAAATTATTCATTTTGTGAACAGTTGTAAGCCAATGTTCTAATCCTAAATTACGAAAAATAATTATTTTATTTTGCAAGACACTATCCGACGTACGCTTAAAGAATATTTTAATTAGATTAATGTAATAATCCAGGGAAAATAGTACTCGTTCCAGAAATGATAAATTCTATTCCAAGAGACATCAGTAGTAAACCCATAATACGAGTAATAATATTAATACCTGTTTTTCCTAAAATTTTCACGACACATGGAGCTGCCTGAAAACATAACCAACATACCAGAGAAAACAAAATAATAGCCAAACTACATCCAAATAAATTAATCCAAGTAGAATAGTATGTACTCCAAACAATAGTAGAACTTATTGCTCCAGGACCTGCAATTAAAGGCATAGCTAAAGGAACAACGCTAATATTATCTATATTTTCTTCTTTTTGGTTCCTCGCTATTTTTATTTTATTGATAAATTCACCACTAATCATAGAGAATGCTATACTAATAATTAGTATTCCGCCAGCAATGCGAAAAGAATTAATAGATATACCAAAAGCGTTTAAAATATTACTACCAAAAAATAACGATATTAAAAGAATCAATGATGCTGAAATATTAGCTACTAAATTAGTTTTTTTTCTTTCTAAAAAAGACTGATTATTTGTCATTGTTGTAAAAATAGGAATCATTCCAATTGGATTGACCAAAGCACACAAACCTATAAAAAATTTTATATATATAGATAAATCAAAAATTGAAATATTCATATTATACTCCTGATTTATATTGAATGTTTACAAGTTATTTAAAAATATTTAAATTTTTAATACTCAGGTTTAGCAATAATACTTCGTGTTTCTAATCGAATTTCCGATAAATTTACTCGAATAAAATCAGATACTTTATAGTGTATAATACCATTAATAAAAACTTTTCCTAGTTCTTGATTAAATGTTAGTTCTTCCCTGATTGGATGTAAAAAAACTCCGGGTATGAAAACATTAGCACCATTTTCTATTAATCGAGCTCTCATGCCACTTCTGGTAATATCGATAATTTCAGCATTAAATTGTTTATTTTGATACTTTTTTTTCTGTAATAATATAGTATATAACCAATCTGAAACATCTCTTTCAGCCATTCTATTACGTCTTCTTTGTTCACTTATTTTAAATTTTATTTCTTCACTCGGTTTTATTGCTTGATCTTTTTTTATAATAGATTTTAATAATCGATGATTAATCATATCACTATATTTACGAATAGGAGAAGTCCACGTTGCATATTCTGAAAAACCAAGTGCGAAATGAGGACCTGGTATAGTGCTAAAATCTCCAAAAGACTGAAAACGACGAATACGACTATCAATATAATTATTTGATAATATATTTAAGACACGTCTGAGATTACAAAAACCTTTTAACGTCATTATTTCTTTAACAGCAAAGTTTAAATTATAATTTTTTAAAAAAGAAACTGCATTTTCAGCATTAACAAGATCAAAACCAGTATGGACATTATATATACCAAAACCTAAATTTTTAGATAAAAAATTAGCTGCAGACATATTTGCAATTATCATAGATTCTTCAACTATTTTATGGGCTATACGTCTTTTTTCAATTGACACATCTATCACTTTTCCAGTTTCAGATAAATGAAATCGATATTCTAAACTATCTTTAAATAATACAGCATTCACCTTCCTCCATTTTATACGCAATAAACATAAACGATGTAAAAGTAATATTTGTTTTTCAATAGATTTTTTAGGTGGTATCCATGTACCAGATCCTTCGATCCAGTCCGAAACGTATTCATAAGATAATTTTGATTTTGATTTTATCCATGCTAAAAAAAAATCAATCTTATCTGAAATATCACCATCTTTTAAAATAGTAATACGACATGCTAGTACTGGACGACATTGATTAGGATTTAACGAACATATGTTTTCTGATAAATTTCGTGGTAACATAGGAATGTTAAATCCTGGTAAATAATTTGTAAACCCCCTTTTAGAAGCTATTAAATCTAATCTACTACCACGTTCTATATACGCTGTAGGATCAGCAATAGCTACTGTTAAACAAAGCTCATGAGAAGATGTCTCATCGATAAAAAGAGCATCGTCAATATCTTTTGTATTTATGTTATCTATAGTAATAAAATCCAAACTGGTTAAATCTTTTCTATCATAATTTTCTTTTAATAGAAGATCATTTTCTTCTGCTAAAGGTTCTTTTCTATCAAGATTATGCCGTGCTAAAGTGACCCACCACGGTGCAAATGGATCCTCTTCTTGTATAATTTTTTCAATTAATTCAGCGTAAAAAACATGATCTCCTTTAAGTTTATGTTTTATTAATTTAGCTACTGCCCAATCTCCATTATAAAAATTATTCATACAATTTTTATTAGGCTCACATATTATTAGATCTTTTAAAAATGGATAATCTGGTATTATGAATAATTTATTATTTTTTTCTTCTATCTTTCCAACAAATCTATTTAAAAAAGGTTCAATTAATTTTTCAGGTTCTACTATCTCTCTATCTTTTTCTATTTTTAACAATGCAATTATTTTGTCTCCATGCATAACTTTTTTCATATTTTTAGGAGGTATAAAATAACTTTTCTGTGTATCGATTTCTAAAAATCCAAATCCTCTTTCAGTACTTTTTACTATTCCTTCAACTCGGGGGATCTTGGCATGCAAGTTTTTTTTTAACTGTGTTAATAATGGATTATTATGGAACATAATAGTGGGACCTAATTGTCATAGTAGAAAATTAATCATTTTATAAGTTTAAAAATTAATTTAAATATATAACTCATTTATGAAATATCATAAAAATCATTTTTTTTAAGTGTGTAATAAAAATGTTTTAGTAATTTCTTTGAAAAAATAAAATATTTTATTAAAATATTACTGTTTAATGTTAAAATAAATAATATTTAAATATAATAAATATTATAATACGTTATTAATACTACTCACGTTAAATCCATTATCAACATAAATTACTGAACCTGTAATTCCTATAGATAAATTAGATAATAAAAAAGATGCAACATTACCTATATTTTCAATAGTAATAGAATTCTTTAAAAAAGATTGTTTACAAGAATCGTTTTTTATTTTATTAAAATTTTTGATTTTATAAGAAGAAACGGTCCTAATGGGATTAGGTGAAATAGCATTGACTCTAATTTTTTCCTCACCTAAAGTATAAGCCATATAACGAACATTAGCTTCTAACGAAGCTTTAGCTAAACCCATAACATTATAGTTAGGTATAACTTTTTGAGCACCTATATAAGATAATGTTAATAGAGAAGAAAAATTATTTAACATATTTCTACATTCTTTTACTAATCCCAAAAAACTATATGAACTAATTTCATGTGCAATATTAAATCCTTTTCGAGTAATACTATTAATAAAATCATCATGAAAAAATTCTTTAGGACAATAAGCAATTGAATGGACTAAACCATCAAAATTCTTCCATACTTTACTTAAATTAAAAAAAAGATTCTTAATATTTTCATCATTAGAAACGTCACATGATAGTATAACACTTGATTCCATTGAATTTGCTAAATGTTTGATTTTTTTGCTTATTTTTTCATTTTTACATACAAAAGCTAATTCTGCTTGCTGATTATACAAAGATTTTGCTATACCAAAAGCAATAGATCTAGTACTTGAAATTCCAGTAATTAAAATTTTTTTACCTTTCAAAATTCCCATTTTTGACATCTCAATTGTAGATATTAATTATTTTTAATGTTGGAAATTTATTTTTAAAATTTTTTATACTAGATTATAAATATTAATTACTTTGATTAAATAAGGAAATGCTTGTTTTGCTGGATGTTTTTTTTTATGTATGTACAGAAAGATTGCATTGTCATAGTATTTATTATGGTTATAGCTTGTTTACTATTTTTAGAAAATATTTTAAGAAGTCCACTCATTCCATTAACATATGCCACAATAATAGCAGACCTCATTACTTCTTTATTTTGTATGCGAGTGAATTTTTTTTCTAAAAAATGAATATAGGCAGTTCCTATGTTAATGTTTTCTTTTGGATTGTATAGTTCTTTAATAGAAGGTTGACCTTTTTTCCCATATAAACGATATACTTCCAATCCGGCAGCAGAAGGTTTAATTTGCATTAATCCGATAGCATTTGAACTACTTTTAGCATTGGGATTACCAGAAGATTCCGCATAAATAATAGATTTAATTAATTTTTCATCAACTTTGTATTTCTGAGAAGCCTCTTTAATTAAATTATTCCAGTTGTATAAATTCCTTTCTATAATTTTTTTTTGTAAAAAATAATTTATTTTTAAATTTGGTCTTGTATTTAAAAATTTATTACATCCAGTTAAGAATATTATAGAAATAATTAAAATTCCTAATTTCATGAGAAAAATTCCTTAATGTTTTATGTTATTGATGAAATAAAAAATAAGAAACTACTTATATATTTAAAATAAATATTCTTGCTAATTTTTAATTAATTAAATAATCATTTATTTAATATCATTTATTATTGTACTAGCTGCGCCAATATAATTAAAAGGAGTAATTTTGTTTAAACGTTCTTTTTCTTTTTTTGGAATATCTAAATTAGAAATAAAATCTTTTATAATATTTTTATTTATTATTTTCCCTCGAGTTAATATTTTTAATTGTTCGTATGCATCTTTAATTCCATAACGACGCATAACAGTTTGAATCGGTTCAGATAAAATAGACCAATTTTCATCTAGGTTTTTAAACAATTGAAATTCATTAATTTCTAACTTTTTAATTCCAGATAACACTGAATAATAAGCGATAATTGCATAAGAAATAGCGACTCCTAAATTACGTAATACTGTAGAATCACTTAAATCACGTTGCCATCGAGAAATTGGTAACTTTTTTATCATATGATTCATTAAAGCATTGGACAAACCTAAATTACCTTCAGAATTTTCAAAATTAATTGGATTTATTTTATGTGGCATTACTGAAGAGCCTATTTCTTGTTCTATTGATTTTTGTTTAAAGTAATTAAGAGAAATATAGCCCCACATATCGCGATTAAAATTAATTAATATTGTATTAAAAAGTGACATACAACTAAAAAATTCTGCAATATAGTCATGAGGTTCAATTTGAGTTGTATATGGATTCCAATGAATACCTAAGGATTTTATAAATTCTTCACTAATTTTATGCCAATTAACTTCTGGGTATGCTGCTAAATGTGCATTATAATTACCAGTACTACCGTTAATTTTTCCCAATATTTCTATATTTTCAAGTTTTATATACTGACGTTGCATTCGATAGTAAAAATTAGCAATTTCTTTACCCATAGTTGATGGTGTAGCTGGTTGTCCATGAGTTAGAGATAATAAAGGAATGTTTTTATATTGAAAAATCATTTTTTTTAAAAAAAATATAATTTTCTTCCATAATGGTAAAATTATTTGACTACGCACATCTTTTAACATCAATGCATATGCTAAATTGTTAATATCTTCTGATGTACATCCAAAATGTACAAATTCAGATAATAGTGAAAGATTTTTTGATTTAGAAATTTTTTCTTTTAAAAAATATTCTAATGCTTTAATATCATGATTAGTTTTTTTTTCTATATTTTTAATATATAGTGCATCTTTTTCGTTAAATTTTTTAATAATATTATCGAGAAATAGTATTTCTTTATCATCTATGACGCTTTTAATATTTAATATTTCAGACATACTAATTATTTTTTTTAACCACTGCACTTCTATTGCAAGACGATATTTAAAAAAACTAAATTCACTAAAGATATTTCTTAACAATATTGTAGAACTGCTATATCTACCATCAATAGGAGATATAGCTGTTAAAGAAGTTAATTCCATATACTACATCCTAATTTTTTAAATTAAACAATATTTTTTTTGCTTTTCTAATAATATAATATCTAAAATATATTAACTTTATTTGATTTCCGCCAAATTGTTTCCATAGAACTATAGAACGAATACCTGAAAGTAACAAGCAACGAATTTTTTCCTGGATTGTAAAATCTTGTAAAAAAACTTTAACTCCTTTAACTAAAATGCGAGAACCTAAAGAACTAATAATATCGAGATATATTTTCGCTAATTGACTAGTTAAAATATGAATATTATTATTAATATAATACTCGCTAGATACAATTAATATTTTTTTTTTTAAAGAACAAGTTGCCATATGATCTTTTTTTAATTTTCTTTCAACAATCATCATGTCAAAAATATATTTAATTAATTCTATATATGAAAAAGAAAAATTAGAAAAAGTTAAAATCGATACTAATTTTTTTAATCCTACATTTAAATTTTTTTCATGATTACCATATATTTTTATCACAGAATCAGGATTGATTTCTAAAATACTTTGTAAAGATACTTTAAATGCATCTCTATCGCATTTTCCCGATTGAGCTAATTGTTGTACTAAATGAACTGACTGACAAATACCTGCAAGTGATAATGTAATTGAATACATTTTTTTAATCACAATTATCTCCTTACTATTTAAAATAATTAAAATTATAATAATGGCAATCTAGATTTAATAATGCCCCCACCTATACATTTTTCTGATAAATAAAACACTACTGATTGACCTGGTGTAACTGCTCTAACGGGTTGATCAAAAATTATCTTGATATATTTATTATTTATACATTCTATATTAGACATGATATCTTTTTGACGATATCTTGTTTTCACCATACAAGAAATAGGAAAAGATACTTGATTATTAATCCAATGAATATTTTTAGCTATTAGACCGATAGACATAAGGGATTTATTAAAAGATCCTTGAGCAACTGTTAATGTGTTTTTTTTAAGATTTTTTTCTATTACATACCATGGTATGTTATATTTATCTTTTATTCCGCCAATACCTAATCCTTTTCTTTGTCCTAAAGTGTAATAAAAAATACCGTTATGTTCCCCAATGACTTTCCCGTCAGTTGTAATTATATTACCTTTTTTTTCAGTAATATACAGACTTAAAAATTTTTTTATTTTTTTAGGTCCAATAAAGCAAATACCAGTAGAATCTTTTTTTTCAGCGACTTTTAAATTTATTTTTTTAGCGATACTTCTCACTTGAGTTTTTATTAAATTTCCAATAGGAAATAAAATTTTTTTTAGTTTAACTTCAGTTAAAGTATATAAAAAATAACTTTGATCTTTATTAAGATCAATACCTTTTAAAAGTACATATCTTCTATTTATTTTTTTTATACGAGCATAATGACCTGTAGCAATATAATCTGCTTCAAGTTCTTTAAGAGCATAATTAAAAAATAAATTAAATTTAATTTTTTTATTGCATAATATATCAGGATTTGGCGTATTTCCTTGTTTATGTTCATATAAAAAATTTTCAAAAACCTGTTCCCAATATTCTGTAGAAAAATTTATTGTATGAAGATATATATTTAATTTTTTACATACATTTCTTGCATCATATAAATCTTGAGTAGAATTACAATATCCCTTTTCGTCATCTTCTTCCCAGTTTTTCATAAATAAACCTTCTACTTTATATTTTTGTTTTTTTAACATCCATGCTGAAATGGATGAGTCTACACCTCCAGACATAGCAACAATTACTTTTTTATATTTTTTTATTGTCATGTTGATAATATTAATTTTAGTTGTTTATACGTATATTTTCATATTTTTTTATTATTTATTATATATTATAAATAACAGTAGTGAATATACTATTATATCCTGAATATATAAAACATATTAAATTTATATTTAATAAATTATTTTAATTAAAAAGTCTATAAAAATAATAAAAAATATTTAACTGCATGTTAAAATATATAAAAAATAAATATGGTATAAAAATACATATGAAAAATATAAGAAATTTTTCTATTATAGCCCATATTGATCATGGAAAATCAACTTTATCTGATCGGTTAATACAAATATGTGGTGGTTTATCTGAAAGAGAAATGTCTCATCAAGTGCTAGATTCTATGGATTTAGAAAGAGAAAGAGGCATTACTATTAAAGCTCAAAGTGTTATGATTGATTACAAGAATGAAACTGGAGATATTTTTCATTTAAATTTTATTGATACTCCAGGTCATGTTGATTTTTCTTACGAAGTTTCACGATCGTTAGCGGCATGTGAAGGAGCATTATTAGTTGTAGATGCTACTCAAGGAGTTGAAGCGCAAACTTTAGCCAATTGTTACACAGCATTGGAAATGAATCTAGAAATTGTTCCAGTTTTAAATAAAATAGATCTAGTTAATTCAAATCCAGATAAGGTTGCAGAACAAATAGAAGACATTATAGGAATATCTGCTCTAGATGCTATTAGGTGTTCATCTAAAACAGGACAAGGCATTAAAGAATTAATAGAACGGATTATTACTGATATTCCTTCTCCGAATGGTTCGATAGAGAATCCCCTTCAAGCTTTAATTATTGATTCATGGTTTGATAACTATTTAGGTGTCGTATCTTTAATAAGAATTAAAAATGGAATTTTATTTGAAAAGGATCAAATTCAAGTCATGAGTACAGGAAAAAATTATTTTGTTGAACAATTAGGAGTTTTTACTCCTAAAAAATTGAATAAAAACAAATTAAAATGCGGTGAAGTAGGTTGGATTATTTGCGGTATTAAAAACATTATAGCTGCTCCTGTTGGGGATACATTAACTCAAGCTAAAAATCCTGCAAAAAATGTTTTGATGGGATTTAAAAAAATCAAACCCCAAATATATGCGGGTTTGTTTCCTATGGTATCGGATCAATATAAAACATTTAGAGATGCATTAGGAAAACTTAGTTTAAATGATTCTTCTCTATTTTATGAACCGGAAAATTCTACAGCTCTTGGATTTGGATTTAGATGTGGATTTTTAGGTTTATTACATATGGAAATCATTCAAGCACGTTTAGAAAGGGAATATGGGATTGATTTAATTTCTACTGCACCCACAGTGATTTATAAAGTAGAATTATTAAATGGAAAAATTATTTATTTAGATAGTCCTTCTAGTTTTCCGATGATGACCAATATAAAAAAAATTGAAGAACCTATAGTTGAATGTAATATTTTATCACCTCCTCAATTTCTGGGATCAGTTATTAACTTGTGTATAAAAAAAAGAGGTGTTCAAACTAACATGGTTTATCATACACATCAAGTATCATTAAAATACAATATACCTATGAACGAAGTAGTATTAAATTTTTTTGATGAACTAAAATCGGTTTCTAAAGGATATGCTTCGTTAGAATATGATTTTAAATTTTTTCAATCTGCGAAAATAGTAAGAATAGATATATTAATTAACTCGGAAAAAGTCGATGCATTAACAATTCTCGTACATCATAAATATGCACAATATCGTGCTCGTGAAATAGTTGATAAAATGAAAACATTAATACCTAGGCATCAATTTGATATATCCATTCAAGCTATAATTAATAATTCTATTGTGGCACGTTCGACTATTAAACAATTAAGAAAAAATGTACTAGCAAAATGCTATGGTGGAGATGTTAGCAGAAAAAAGAAATTATTACAAAAACAAAAAGATGGAAAAAGAAGAATGAAAAAAATAGGAAATGTTAATATGCCTAAACAAGCATTTCTAGAAATTTTAAATACTAGTAAAAATTAATACAAGGAAATTAAAATGGCTAATATACTAACTATTTTTTTATTAATTATTACATTTTTTACTGGAATATTTTGGATATTTTATCGTATAAAAAAGATTAAAAATTATTTAATTAATAAAAAAATAATTAAAAAAAATGATATATACCAAAAAAATACACTAAACTTAAACAATCAAATATGTTTTTTTGAATCTTTAGCATCTTATTTCCCAATTTTTTTATTAATATTTATTATACGCTCATTTTTTTATGAACCTTTTCAAATTCCTTCAGGTTCTATGATGCCTACACTTTTAGTTGGAGACTTTATTTTAGTAGAAAAATTTTCATATGCTATTAAAGAACCAATTACACACAAAACATTAATAAATATAAGCCATCCTAAACGTGGAGATATTGTCGTTTTTAAATATCCCCGTGATAATAAAATAGATTATATTAAACGTGTAGTTGGATTGCCCGGTGATAAAATTAAATATGATATTCATAATAAACATATCAAAATATATCCAAATTACTTAAATAGAAACAATTGCAAAAAAAAATTATTTATTAGTTATTCAAAAGCTAAATCAAGTAATTTTATTCAAAAAATATATTTTTTGAATAAAAATGACTTTACAGAAAGAAAAAAAATATATAATTCATTGTATTTTGATATTGTTCAAGAAAATATCGACAACTTAAAACATAATATATTATTCTTAAATAACATTGAAAATCCACAACAAAATTACTATCAACAAAAAAACATGCCTAAGTTAACTTGGATAGTACCAAAGGGTCAATATTTTATGATGGGAGATAGTCGTGATAATAGTCTAGATAGTCGTTATTGGGGTTTTGTGCCCGAGACAAACTTAGTGGGAAAAGCCATTAAAATATGGATGAGTTTTGATAAAAATGAAAATGAATGGCCTACTGGCATACGTATAAATAGAATTGGAAATATATATTAGAAAAAATTATTATAACATAATATAATAATATTTTTATATTGACATGCACTTTCAATTTTATCAAATTTCTATTTTTCCTGTGTTATATGTAGAATCAATTAAAATATTATTGCAATTGGTATAACATGAACTATATAGTAACAAAAAAAATACAAAAAGTATTGGGATATACTTTTACTCATAAAGATCTTTTAAAACAAGCTTTAACACATCGTAGTGCAAGTAGTAAACACAATGAAAGATTAGAGTTTTTAGGTGATTCTATTTTAAGCTTCGTCATTGCTAATGCTTTATATCAACATTTTCCATACATTGATGAGGGCGACATGAGTCGCATGAGGGCAACTTTAGTACGTGGTAATACCTTAGCGGAAATTGCATGCGAATTTGATTTGGGAGAATATTTAAAACTAGGGCAAGGAGAACTAAAAAGTGGTGGATTCCGTCGCGAATCTATTTTAGCAAATGCTGTAGAAGCTCTTATTGGAAGTATTTATTTAGATAGTAATATTCAAACTGTAGAAGAACTGATATTAAAATGGTACGAAAAACGTTTAGAAAAAATAAGCCCTGGAGATACTCAAAAAGATCCTAAAACACGATTGCAGGAATATTTACAATCAAAACATTTGTCTTTGCCTACATATTTTATAGTGGCAGTATATGGTGAAGCCCATAATCAATTATTTACTATTCACTGTAAAGTAAACACTATTTCAGAGTATTTAATCGGGACTGGTTCTAGTAGAAGAAAAGCCGAACAAGATGCGGCACAGAAAGCATTAATTAAATTAGGTGTAGAGTGAACATACAACGAAAATATTGTGGACATATAACTATTATTGGTAAAGTTAATGTTGGCAAATCAACTTTAATAAATCAAATAATTGGAAAAAAAATTTCTATTGTATCAAGAAAAAAAAATACAACACAAAAAAATATTATAGGTGTTAAAACACAAGAACATTATCAAGCTATTTATACAGATACACCGGGAGTATTATTTGAAAAGAAAAATGATCAAATTAACTATAAAAAAAATAACTGCTATAAAATAACAAATAATACAATATTAATTATTTTTATGATCGATCGTATTTTTTGGACTGAACATGATCAAAAAATTTTCAATATAATAAAAAAAAACAATGTTCCAATTGTTATTTTAATTAATAAAATTGATAAAATTTCTAATAAAGTCATTTTATTACCATTTATTGATTTTCTTAAAAAAAAAGTTAATCCCAAAGAAGTTATTCCTATTTCCGCAAAAAAAACTAAAAACATAATTTTGTTAAATAAGATAATTAAATCCTATTTACCTGAAAAATCTCATATATATCCTAAAAACTATATCACAACAAATTCTCAATTTTTTACAGCATCTGAGATTGTTCGCGAACAATTAATATCATTACTAGGTGATGAATTACCTTCTATAGTTAAAGTTGAAATTGTATCTTTTCAAAAAACAGAAAAAAAAGAAGTATATTGTATACGAGCAATTATTTGGGTAGAAAATGTAAGACAAAAAAGGATTGTAATTGGTCGTAATGGAGAGAAAATAAAAAAAATTAGTATGATTTCTCGAAAGAATATAGAAAAAGAATTTCACATAAAAACTCATCTTATTTTATGGGTTAAAAATTAAATCCCCCAAATAAGCAGAATAAAATTAATTGTTTTAATAAAGGATATATTATTAATAATGCCAATTATAGGTATAGGAGCAGATATAATAGAAATTTCACGTATTAAAAAAATTTTTTTTAATTATGGAAATAAATTTGCTAAAAAAATTTTATCTAAGGAAGAATGGAATCAATATGTTCTGAGTAAGAATAATATTTTTTTTCTTGCAAAAAAATTTGCAGCTAAAGAAGCGGCTTCTAAAGCCTTAGGAACAGGAATAAATTACGGAATAACATTTAAGCAATTAGAATTTTATAATAATCAATCAGGAAAACCAAAATTACGTTTTTTAAAAAAAGCTTTAAAAAAAGCTATAGAAATTCAATGTAAATCTATACATGTTAGTATATCTGATGAAAAATTATATGTATATGCTTTAGTTGTTTTAGAGTCTTAACTTTAATTTAAATTATTTAAAGATATATACTTTTCTTGTCTTTTTTTCTGAAAGAAATTAACTAAAATACTAGCACATTCTTTTTGCATAATATTTTTTTCGATGTTTAGTTTATAGTCTTTTTCTGAATTTGAAAAAATATGTTTTAAAGAGCATCTGTCACTAAATGTTTTACAAGGTGTACCGAATACTAAACGTTTAATACGACTATGTATGATTGCTCCACAACACATAATACAAGGCTCTAAAGTTACATATAATGTAGTATTTAATAATCTATAATTTTTTATTTTTTTTGCTGCATTGCGCAATGCTATAATTTCTGCATGTGCAGTAGGATCATTTTGAGAAATAGAATTATTCCAACCAATTCCAAGAATTCTTTCTTCAAAAATTAATACTGCACCTATAGGAATTTCACCTTTTTTTTTAGCATAATATGCATATTTTAATGCTAATTTCATCCATTTTATATCTTTTTTCATATTTTATAAAAAATTTTCAAGACAATAATTTATTTTTTTTAAGTATTTTGAACTTTTCTTTTTCCCATTCTTTTTTTCTTAGTTCTATTCTTTTATCTTGCATATTTTTACCTTTGGCTAATCCAAATTCTAATTTACACCAAGATCTCTTCCAAAACAAAGATAACGAAATTAATGTATATCCTATATTTTTTTTTTTTAAAGATAAAAAATTAATTTCATTTTTATGTAATAATAATTTTCTTTTTCTTGTTGGATTACAAAAAATATGATTTGAAGACATTGGTAACGGTTGGATTAAAGAATTACAAAGATACATCTGATTAAGATGGCTAGTTATATAACTCTCTGAAATATTTATTTTACCTGATCTAATAGATTTTACTTCCCATCCTTCTAACATTAGACCAGATTGAAACACTTCTTCTATAAAATAATTATGATATGCTTTATTATTAACTACAATCTTAGATGATTTTGTATGACATTTCTTTTTATGAATCATGATTTAGTTTATTCCAAAAGTGAAATGAGTTAGAATATTGATTTAGATTAAACTATATTTTTTTTAAAAACATGAACATTATTCAAGTAACAGTTGTTTATGCTTTACCAGACATTCAATATATTTATGAAGTTAATCTTAGATCTAGATCAACAGTAAAAGATGCCATCTTAGCATCAAATTTATTAAAAAAAATAGATAGTATTTCATTACATAATAATCGTGTGGGAATTCATAATAAATTAGTGAATTTAAAATCACACGTAAAAGATGGAGACAGAATCGAAATTTATAGAAATTTAATAATAGATCCAAAAGAAAGAAGAAGAAAAAAAGTATTTTGTTTTTAGAAAATCAAAAATAATTTAAAAAAAATATACAGTTTTTATCAATAAAAATGTTTTATTTTTAGATCTAATAAAAACTGAATATTATTAAATCTAAAAAATGTATAATTTTTATGTTTTTTTCTTTGAAACCATTACCATAGCAGGGCGCAATAAACGAGATTCATGTAGAAGATAGCCAGGTTGCATAACTGTAACTATTTGATTCGATTCCATCTCATCAGTATAATGAATTGACATGGCTTCATGAATTGTTGGATTAAATGATATATTTATATCATCTATTTTTTTTACCTGTAATAAAGTAAAAAATTTTTTTAATAAATCAGAGGTATTTTTTAATTGTTTGAAAATTGCTATATAATTAGTATCAGATTTATTTGTTTCTATTATATTTAATGCACGTTCGATATTATCAATAATAGGTAAGAAATCTATAATTAATTTTTCTAAAGAAAATTTTCTAGCTTTTTCAATTTCTTTATCTAACCTATTATAAACTGATATTATTTCTTTTTCAGTTATCATTTCTACTTCTAGTATTTTTTCTTCAGATTCTTTTAATTGAATTTCTAAGAATTTAATCAAATTTTCTTTTATTAAATTATTATTTTTATTATCGTCTATTGTTATATCTTTATAGTTTTCTTGTTCTTTTTCCAATTTTTTTTCTTCTTTATTTATCATAAATATATCCTTTTTAGTATTTATTTCAAAAAAATATTTATTTAGACTGTATTTTTTTAAATAATTCTATAAAAAATTTTTAGGAAATATGATATTTTTTAATTAAGATATTTTTTTGATTTTATAGTGTTGAATAAGAGGAGCAATATAAGAAATTGACATATCCCATGGTTGTTCGATCCATACATTTTGAGGAATGTCTATAATATAATCATCTACTAATAAACGACCCATAGGTTTCGCAAAAATAGTTACAAAATATGCTTTTGGATATAAATTTCTAATAATTTTCGCAGTACCACCAGTATCTACTAGATCATCTATTACAATAATTTTTTCTCCATTACCTTCTGCTTTTTTAATGATTTTTCTATTTTTCTTTAAGCAATCATAATTATAACTTGCTATACATACTGTATCAACATGTCGTACGTCTAATTCTCTTGCTAATAAAGCGGATGGAACAAGACCACCTCGACTTACAGCAATTATTCCATTGAAAGTATGTATTTTTTTAAGTAATCGATTAGCTAATTTTCTAGTATAAATTTGAAGCATATCCCAAGTAACAATGTATTTCTCACCCATAAAAAGAAATTCCGAAACTATAAAATAGTATTTATTAGAAAGTGGAAATAAGTTGTAATTATTGTAGGATTTTAATTTATTTTTAATATTCTAGAATAGAATTTATTTAAAAATTATTTAATTGCTTGATTTTTTCATTTCTATTTCAATAATTAATATTAATATATGAATAATTTTAATATGCATTTCTTGTATTCTATCTGAATATCCATAGTAAGGAATACAAATTTCTATATCAGATAGTTCTTTAATTTTTCCTCCATCATTCCCCGTTAAAACAATAATTTTCATATTTTTTTTCTTTGATTCTTGTATTGCTTTAATGATATTTAAGGAATTTCCAGAAGTTGAAATTGCTAATAATACATCTCCTGAAGATCCAATACTTTGAACAAAACGTGCAAATACTTCATCATATCCAAAATCATTTCCTACTGCAGAAATATAGCTACTATCAGATATAGAAATTGCTGGATATCCAGATCTTTTTTTTCTATAAACACTAGTTAGTTCTTCTGAAAAATGTGCTGCATCACAGTGTGAACCTCCGTTTCCGCATGATATAACTTTATTACCATTTTTAAATGATTGAGCAATTAATATAGCGGCAGTTTGAATATTATTTATTTGATTATCATCTTTTAAAAATTTATGAAGTATTTTTGATGCGGCATTAAACTCAGAAAAAATTTTTTTTTTATACATAATTTTAAATTTGTAATTTTTTAAAAAATTATTTTTTTATTTAAAAAATATATTAATAATTTTTTAATATTATATTTTTTCGGTGCGGACGGGATTCGAACCCGCGACCCTCGGCGTGACAGGCCGATATTCTAACCAACTGAACTACCGCACCTTTTTAGTATTCCTACATTGTACATATTTTAAAAAAATCAGTCAATGATCTTTTTTATAAAAATAACAAATTATTTCCATAAACATTGACTATTTTTTTTCATGTATTCTAAATATTTTTTATGCGAATTTATTTCTTCTTCTGTAGATCTCAGAATTCTTAAAGAAAATTTTTTTAATCTATCAATTTTTTGTGATTTTGCAAGAAATTTTTTATCATTTATTGTATCATAAGAAAACATACAATCTTGACCACCAGTCATTAAGAGATATAATTTACCTAATAGATAAGAATCTAATATTGCACTGTGTAAATTTCTATGAGATTTATTGATTTTATAGCGTACACATAGAGCATCTAACGTATTTTTTTTTCCAGGAAATAATTTTCTAGCTATTTTTAATGTATCAATAATAGAACAAATTGTATCAATTTTTTCTATTTTTTTATTCCATATAATTAATTCTTGATTTATAAATCCCAAATCGAAAGAGGCATTATGAATAACTAGTTGAGAATTTTTAATATAATTTAAAAAATTTTCAGCTATATCTTTAAATAAAGGTTTTTTTAATAAAAAATCATCAGTAATACCATGAATCTTTAATGCTTCAGGGTCTATCGATCTATTAGGTCTAATATATACATGAAAATTGTTTCCTGTAAAACGACGATTAATGATTTCAACAGCACCAATTTCTATAATTCGATGATTTATATGAGGAAGTTCTTTTTTATTTATACCTGTTGTTTCGGTATCTAATACAACAATTCTTTTTTGATTATTCATAATTTAAAATTTTAAATATAATTTTGGAATAACTTACATCATGTCAAAAATAATTAAAATATTTACAGATGGTTCCTGTTTAGGAAATCCAGGAGCAGGAGGATATGGTACGATATTACGTTACAAATTACATGAAAAAATATTAACTTCAGGTTTTTATTTAACTACAAATAACAGAATGGAATTAATGGCTGTAATATCAGGATTAGAATTTCTCAATCAATCTTGTCTAGTGGAAATTACTACAGATAGTTTATATGTAAAAAAGGGAGTGACTGACTGGATGCCTTTATGGAAAAAAAAAAATGGAAAACGACTAAAAAAAAATGTGTAAAAAACATAGACTTATGGTTGCGTATTAATGCAGCTTTAGAAAAACACTTAGTAACTTGGCTTTGGATTAAAGCTCATATTGGTCATTTAGAAAATGAAAGATGTGATGCAATAGCAAGAAACTCTGCTCACCATCCTTCTATGAAGGATATTTACTATGAAAATAGTAAATTAACAAAGAATATTAAATAATTTTTTATATTAAAGAAGGTTAATATTATGTTTTTAAAAAAAATACCCGTATTAATTGATAATTACATTTGGATTCTTTTTAATACTCATAATTTTTGTATTATTATAGACCCTGGATTATCTGATCCTGTTATACAAGAAATAGAAAAAAAAAAATGGCATCCAATTGCTATTCTATTGACTCATAATCATTTAGATCATACGGGAGGGGTAAAGAAAATTGTCTATCGTTACCCGAACATAACTGTGTTTGGACCCGCTGAAATAAAAAAAAAATATGTTAATAAAATTGTTACTGAAGGTGATAAAATTATTATTTTGGACAAAACATTTCATGTATTTTTTACTCCCGGTCATACTCCGGGTCATATTTCATACTATAGTAAACCATATCTTTTTTGCGGAGACACTCTTTTTTCGGGAGGTTGTGGTCGTGTTTACAAACAAAAATATTTAGAAATGTACTGCTCTTTAAAACTTATTAAATCTTTTCCAAACAATACTATTATCTGTTGTGCTCATGAATATACTTTATCAAATTTACAATTTTCTCTTTCCATTCTTCCTCATGATAAAACAATTCACATATTCTTTAAAAGAATAGAAAATCTAATCAAATTAGGTAGATCTAGTTTGCCCGCTTATATTTTTTTTGAAAAAAAGATTAATTTATTTTTAAAGACAAATGAGTTTTCTTTAAAAAAATCAATGGGATTGAAAGAAAGTTGTACTGATTATGAGGTTTTTGTTAAATTAAGATTAAAAAAAGATTTTTTTATTGGAGCTAAGCGGGATTGAACCGCTGACCTCCTGCGTGCAAGGCAGGCGCTCTCCCAGCTGAGCTATAGCCCCAGATGATTTTTGTTGGTAGGCCTGAGTGGAATTGAACCACCGACCTCACCCTTATCAGGGGTGCGCTCTAACCATCTGAGCTACAAGCCTTCTAATTTTTTATTAGATAATTTGTGTGGGCACTTTCAAAAAGTATAAATTTTTAAGGAGGTGATCCAACCGCAGGTTCCCCTACGGTTACCTTGTTACGACTTCACCCCAGTCATGAATCACAAAGTGGTAGGCGCCTTCCTTTTGAAGGGTTAGGATACCTGCTTCTTTTGCAACCCACTCCCATGGTGTGACGGGCGGTGTGTACAAGGCCCGGGAACGTATTCACCGTGGCATTCTGATCCACGATTACTAGCGATTCCGACTTCGTGGAGTCGAGTTGCAGACTCCAGTCCGGACTACGATTTACTTTATGAGGTTTGCTTGTCCTTGCAGATTAGCTTCTCTTTGTATAAACCATTGTAGCACGTGTGTAGCCCTGGTCGTAAGGGCCATGATGACTTGACGTCGTCCCCACCTTCCTCCGGTTTATAACCGGCAGTCTCCTCTGAGTTCCCGGCCGAACCGCTGGCAACAGGGGATAAGGGTTGCGCTCGTTGCGGGACTTAACCCAACATTTCACAACACGAGCTGACGACAGCCATGCAGCACCTGTCTCACAGTTCCCGAGGGCACTTTTTTATTTCTAAAAAATTCTGTGGATGTCAAGACCAGGTAAGGTTTTTCGCGTTGCATCGAATTAAACCACATGCTCCACCGCTTGTGCGGGCCCCCGTCAATTCATTTGAGTTTTAGCCTTGCGGCCGTACTCCCCAGGCGGTCGACTTAATGCGTTAGCTTCGGAAGTCACTTCTCTTGGAAACAACCTCCAAGTCGACATCGTTTACGGCATGGACTACCAGGGTATCTAATCCTGTTTGCTCCCCACGCTTTCGCACCTCAGTGTCAGTATTCGTTTAGGAGGCCGCTTTCGCCACGGGTATTCCTCCAGATATCTACGCATTTCACCGCTACACCTAGAATTCTACCTCCCTCTACGATACTCTAGCATTTCAGTTTCAAATGCAGTTCCCAGGTTGAGCCTAGGGCTTTCACATCTGACTTAAAAAACCACCTACGCGCTCTTTACGCCCAGTAATTCTGATTAACGCTTGCACCCTCCGTATTACCGCGGCTGCTGGCACGGAGTTAGCCGGTGCTTCTTCTGCGGGTAACGTCACGAAATAAAATTATTAGTTTTATTTTTTTCCTCCCCGCTGAAAGTACTTTACAACCCTAAGGCCTTCTTCATACACGCGGCATAGCTGCATCAGGCTTGCGCCCATTGTGCAATATTCCCCACTGCTGCCTCCCGTAGGAGTCTGGACCGTGTCTCAGTTCCAGTGTGGCTGGTTATCCTCTCAGACCAGCTAGAGATCGTGGCCTTGGTAGGCTATTACTCTACCAACAAGCTAATCTCGTCTGGGTTCATCCAAAAGCATGAGGCCAAAAGGTCCCCCACTTTAGTTTTTCAACATTATGCGGTATTAGCTACCATTTCTAGTAGTTATCCCCCTCTTTTGGGTAGATCCCCAGATATTACTCACCCGTTTGCCGCTCGCCGACAAGAAAGCAAGCTTTCTTTCGCTGCCGCTCGACTTGCATGTGTTAGGCTTGCCGCCAGCGTTCAATCTGAGCCATGATCAAACTCTTCAATTGAAAAACTTTTCTTAAAGAAGAAAATTCTTTAAGAATTTAAATAATAAAAAAAATACGTTTTGTACTTAATTGTCTGTGCCCACACAGATTATCTAATATATTTTTAAAGAGCGGTTTTTAAATTTTGAAACTTTAGATTAAGAGACTACATTCTTTTCATTATGTTGTCAACCTTTTTAATAAAAAAATATAAAAAATTTTTAAAGTTGTAAAAATGATGTTTAATAAGTAATTTAAAAAATATAATATATATTATATATAAGCATAAATAATCGTTTATTCTCTCTCAGAGAATTATAAAAAATATATATTAATTTTTTAAACAATCAATAAATAATTTTTCACTTTTTGTAAAAGGTTTTTAAAAATGAATTTAAAAAATATAATAAAAAAAGACATTCAAGATGTTTTAATTTCAATTAGTTCTATAAATAATTGTGAACCACTTATCACAGCAAACAAAAAAATAAAACTAGGTCATTATCAAGTTAATAACTTAATCAAAATAGCTAATATATTAAAATTAGAACCATATGAATTATCTAAGATAATAATTTTGAATATTAAAAATAAGCATATATATAAAAAGATAACATTTTCTCAACCAGGTTTTATTAACATTTTCATTCGTCATCAATGGATATCTGAACAATTAGAAAAAGTTTTTATTTCATCTCGACTCGGTATACATTACGCTAAACCTAAAAATATTGTCATAGATTACTCTTCTCCAAATATTGCAAAAGAAATGCATATCGGACATCTACGCTCAACAATAATTGGAGATGTTATAGTAAGAATTCTAAGTTTTTTAGGACATAATGTTATTCGAGCAAATCATATTGGTGACTGGGGAACACAATTTGGAATGTTAATTGCATACTTAGAAGATCAAAATCTACAAAAAAATAATTTTTCCCTTGTTGAACTTGAAAAAATTTATTGTAAAGCAAAAAAAAAATATGATAGTAATAAATTATTTTCAGAAAAATCTAGAAAATACGTCGTAAAATTACAAAATGGAGATCAATATTGTTATGCTATTTGGAAAAAATTAGTATCTATTACTATGCTAGAAAATTATAAAATATATAAAAGATTAAACGTTACTTTAAAAGAAACTGATACTATGGGAGAAAGTTTATATAATAAAATGCTTCCTGATATTATTCAAGATCTTAAAAATAAAAAAATAGCAGTTGAAGAAAATGGTTCTACTATTGTTTATTTAAAAGAATTTAAGAATAGATTAGGAGAATCTATGGGTGTAGTGATTCAAAAAAAAGATAAAGGATTTTTGTATTCTACTACAGATATTGCTTGTTTTAAATACAGATATGAAAAACTACATGCTGATCGTATTATATACTATACTGATTCCCGTCAACATCAACATTTAATACAAGCATGGACTATAGCTAAAAAAGCTAATTATATACCTGAAGATTTTGTATTAGAACATCATATGTTTGGCATGATGTTATCAAAAAATAAACAACCGTTCAAAACAAGGGATGGTAATACCATAAAATTATCTGTACTACTTGACGAATCTATAGCAAGAGCTACACATTTAATTAAAGAAAAAAAACCTAAATTATCTAGAAAAAAACTAATACAATTAGCGAAAATAATAGGTATCAGTGCAGTAAAATATTCTGATTTATCTAAAAATAGAAATACAAACTATATTTTTGATTGGGATACAATGCTAAGTTTTGAAGGTAATACAGCCCCCTATATACAATATGCATATACAAGAATTATTTCTATAATAAAAAAATCTGAGATACGTGTAAATAAACTAAAAGAAAAAATTTCTTTAACAGAAGAGAGTGAAGTTAATTTATCTATTAAGCTACTAGAATTTGAAGAAACTATTCTATTAATTGCTCAAAAAGGTACTCCACATATTATGTGTAAATATCTTTATCAACTTGCCACTTATTTTTCTATTTTTTATGAAAAATGTTCTATACTTTTTTCTAAGAAAATAAAAATACGTAAAAGCAGACTGAAATTATCCATTTTAACAGCTAAAACATTAAAAAAAGGACTGAATATGCTAGGAATTAAAATTTCTCAAAAAATGTAAAATTAAATAAAATGTATTTTTTTGTTTTAAAAATTCAGCAAGGTGAGGAAATAATGTAGTACTAAAATGTACCACTTAAAACCACACCAATCTGTATTAAAATTTAAAAAAATTAATTCTTTCCAATTATATTAGTGATCTTTATTTTTTTGATTTCTTCAATTTCCATATAAGATAAAACAGTTAATTCTGGAAGGCTTTGTCTTAGAAATCTTGATAAAAAATACCTCAGAGGATGTCTAACTAATAATACAAGAGGAGAACCTTTTAGTAGCTGTTTTTTAATAGCTTCTCTAGTCTTTACTAATAAAGTTTCAGATAAAGTGGGTTCTATAGTATTATTTCCTGATTGTAAAGTATTTAATAATAGTTGTTCTAAATTTGATTCTAACCCTATTATTTCGATAATATCTTTTTTATTAAATAATTTTTGTATGATTATTTTTCTTAATGCAATACGAACTATACTAGTTAATTCATCAGGATCTTTTTGAATTTCTGCATATTCTGATAATGTTTCTACAATAGTTCTCATATCACGTATCGGAACATGTTCTAATAATAAGTTTTTAAGAACTTTATGAAAAACTGTCAAATTAATTAAATTAGGAATTAAATTTTCAGTTAATTTAGGTATGTGTACAGCAACATGCTCTAATAATTGCTGAGCTTCTTGACGACCAAATAACTCATCAATATGATGAGAAATTAAAAAGTTTAAATGAGTAGAAATTACAGTACTAGATTCTATGACAGAATAACCTTTTTTTTGAGCTGTATTTTTAAAATCTTCATCAATCCAATAACCTGATAATCCAAAAGTAGGCTCATGTACTTTTTCAAAAGGCAAAGATTCTGTTTCTCGACCCGAATTAATTGCCATAAAACGTCCATAAAAACATTTACCTTTACCTACTTCTACCCCTTTAATAAAAATACGATACACATTGCCTGATAAATTCATATTATTTTTAATATGTACGAGTGGAGGTAAAAATCCGATTTCTTGAGCAATTTTTTTACGTACTACACGAATTCTATCTAACAAGTCACCTTTTTGATTAATATCAGTCATTGGTGTTAATTTATAGCCAATTTCTATGCGAATTGGATCTTCTAGTGCAACATCATTCCAAGAAGCTTCTGAAATTGAGTCTTGTATTAATTTATATTTTTCACTAGAATTTAAAAAATTATTTTCTAAATAATATTGTTTTTCATACAACCACCAAGAAAGTATAAATAATAAAACTGTAAATATTAAAAATATAATATTCGGCATTCCGGGAACCAAACCAAGAATACCTAATACTATTGCACTTAATAAAATAACTTGAGGATTATAAAATAATTGACTGACTATTTGTTCGCCAACATTTTGATTAGTACTAACTCGTGTTACGATTACACCTGCCGCAGTAGAAATAACTAAAGCTGGAATTTGAGCCACTAAACCATCACCAATAGTTAATAATGTATACACTTCTACAGCTTTATTTAAAAGCATATGATGCTGCATTAAACCAATAATCAAACCTCCTAATATGTTAATAATCATTATTAGAATTCCAGCAATAGCATCTCCTCGAACAAATTTACTTGCACCATCCATAGAACCATAAAAATCTGCTTCTTGTGTTATCTTTATACGACGTTTTTTAGCTTGATCTTCACCAATTAAACCTGCATTTAAATCAGCATCAATTGCCATTTGTTTCCCTGGCATTGCATCCAATATAAATCGAGCACCAACTTCTGCTATACGACTAGCCCCTTTGGTGATTACCATAAAATTAATAATAACCAAAATTATGAATACAACGATTCCAATGGCAAAATTACCACCAACTAAAAAATGACCAAATGATTCAATGACTCTTCCAGCTGAATTAGTTCCAGTATGACCTTGTAAAAAAATAATACGAGTAGAGGCGACATTTAGAGCTAATCGTAATAATGTAGAGAAGAGTAAAATTGTTGGAAAAGCAGTAAAATCTAAAGTATGACGAGTAAACATGGAAACAAGCAAAATGATTATAGATAAAGCAATATTAAAAGTAAAAAAAACATCTAAGAAAAAAGGTGCCAATGGTAAAACCATCATCGCTAAAATCATTAAAATAAGTATCGGACCAGCAAGTACTTGCCATTGAGTCGTTTTTAAACTTTTTATCACACGGAAAAAAGAAGAAAAATTAATCATTAGTTTTATATTCCCCTGTAAAAGTTAATTCTGATGGAACTGATATATTTTGAGGTTGTTCAGGAAAAATTCCACCTTCTTTTTTCCATTTTCGCACTTTCCAAACCCATGCTAAAACTTCTGCGACAGCTTTATATAAAGCGTCTGGAATATATTTTCCTATTTCAGAATAACGATATAATGAACGAGCTAATGATGGAGCGGAAATAATAGAAATATTATTTTTCAAAGCTAAGGTTTGTATTTTAATAGCTGTTTCACCTATACCTTTTGCTATTACTTTAGGTGCATGCATTTTATTTTCATCATATTGAAGTGCAACTGAATAATGTATAGGATTGGTTATAATTACATCAGCTTTAGGAACATCTGCAATCATTCTCCTACGTATAGCAGCTTTCATTTCTTGACGAATACGCATTTTAATACTTGGATTTCCTTCTCTTTCGCGGAATTCATCTTTTATTTCTTGATGAGTCATTTTTAATTTTTTATAATAATTAAATTGTTGCCAAATAATATCAAAAAAAACAATGGGAACTAATCCTAGTATGACTAAAATGCAAGAAGATGCAATAATATTGAATCCATGAAATAATGAAGAAATATAATCTTCATTAATTAATTTTAATATTTCGGGAAAAGAAAACCATATATACCAACAAGATATACTTCCAACTATAAATAGTTTTGTTGTTATCTTAAAAAATTCTATTATTATTTGAATAGAAAAAATTTTTTTTAACCCATTAAATAAATTTAATTTTTTAAGATTAAACTCTAATGAGTTCATATGAAATTTAATACCACTCAAAATCATTGGAGGTATAGTGATTATAATTAATAAAGAGATTAAAAATGGAAAAAAAACAAATAACATGTCTTGAAAAGATATAAATATTTCTAATAAAGTATTTTTTTCATCTAAAATATTATTTCTATTAAAACAAAAACCATTAAACATTATATTGCTCAAATGATAAATAATTAAATCTCTGCACTTCCATAAACTTATAAAGCCAACTAATAAAATCAACAAAGAATTTAACTCTCTAGAATATCTAGTTTTTCCCTTTTTGCGAAATTTTTTAATACGATGCTCGGTGGGATTTTCTGTTTTTTCCTCGTGTGTATTATGATTCATTTTAAATGTTTTTAACCATTATTTTGTACATGAAAAATTTATTAAACCTCTCTATCAAAAAAAAAACAAGTGAATTTTATTAATCATTCAAATAAATCAGATATATTTTTTTTGAATATAAATATAGTATGTATTTGTATTTAATTTAAAAAAAAAGTATTTAAAATAAGATTTTATTATATAATATAGTTATATTCACTATTAAAAACAAAGTTTTTCAAAAAATTTTTTTTGGATTAAAACTTTTATTTTTGAGATATTAGTAAATGCGCACAAGTCAATACTTATTATCAACTTTAAAAAACATACCTCATGATGCAAAAATTATCAGTCATCAACTAATGTTAAGAAGCGGTATGATCAGAAAAATATCTTCAGGTTTATATATTTGGCTTCCTACTGGAATTAGAGTATTAAATAAAATCAAAAATATTATTCAAAAAGAAATGAACAAAATTAATGCATTAGAAACATCGATGCCAATTATACAACCTGAAGAATTATGGAAAGAAACTGGTCGTTTAAATGTATATGGAGAAGAGTTATTAAGATTTTCTGATCGTCATAAAAAAAACTTTATTTTAGGACCTACTAATGAAGAAATTATTACTGATTTTATAAGAAGCGAAATCAATTCATATAAAGCTCTTCCACTTACAGTCTATCAAATACAAACAAAATTTAGAGATGAAATACGTCCTCGTTTTGGAATAGTTCGAGCAAGAGAATTTACTATGAAAGATGCCTATTCTTTTCATGCCGATATAAAATGTCTAGAGAATACTTATGATAAATTTTATCATAGCTATATAAATATATTTAATAAAATAAAATTAGATTTTTGTGTTGTAAAAGCTGATTCAGGTTCTATAGGAGGTAGTACTTCTCACGAATTTCAATCCTTTTCTAAAAATGGTGAAGACGAAATCGTTTTTTCTGAAAATAGATCATATTCTTCAAATATGAATATGGCTAAATCCATGGAAACAATTAATTTTTTTAAAAATAAAAATCAATATAAAATTATTGAAAAAGAAAAAAGCAATAAATCTATGATTCATTTCGAACAAAATACTGTATTATTAACTAATTGTATTAAAACCATTTTAGTTCGAACTGAAATTAACAATATCACTTCAATAGCGGCATTATTAATACGTGGAGATCATGAATTAAATTTATTTAAAGTAGAAAAAATTGATATTCTTAAAAAGCCTTTAGTATTTCTCGAAGAGAAAGAAATAATTGCATTTATGGGAGTAACAAAAAAGTTCTTAGGACCTTTGGGGTTAAAAATACCTGTTATTGCTGATATTTCTACTTTTCAAATGAAAAATTTTACTATAGGTGCTAATGTTAAAAATCATTTCTTTATTAACATAAATTGGGGTGTTGATTTACCTATACCAATAATTAAAGATATTAGAAAAGTAACCAAAAAAGATTGGAGTCCTGATGGATCAGGATATTTAAATATTAAAAAAAGTATTGAAATTGGTCATATATTTCAACTTGGTCAGCAATATTCTAGAAAAATGAAAGCATTTGTTAAAATGAAGAACGGAAATCAAGAAAATTTATATATGGGATGTTATGGTATAGGAATCACACGGATTGTAGCAGCTGTTATCGAACAGAACAATGATGATAATGGGATTATTTGGCCAAATTCTATAGCACCTTTTGAAGCAGTTATTTTACCTATAAATATGCACAAATTTATTGAAATAAAAAAAATAGCCAATATTATATATCAAGAATTTAAAAAAAATGGCATAGATGTAATCTTGGATGATCGAAATGAACGACCAGGAATTATGTTTAATGAGATGGACTTAATTGGTATTCCTCATCAAATAATCATCAGTACTAGCTCCATTAATAATGGTAGTGTTGAATATCGTGCAAGAAAGAATAAAAAAATTGTTTTCGTAAAAATTGGAGAAATAACAAATTTTATGGTTAAACACTTGAAAACTAAAAGAAATAAACAATAATCATTTTTATGAAAATAAATGTTAATAATCAAAATTGAATATATTTTTTGAATATTAAAATAATTTATTTAAGATACAGTCATAAAAATAAAGTATCTTCTAAAAAAATATTATCTCAGTACATATTTTTTTAATGAAACTCCAACTTTATTTTTTTTGATCCTACTATTTTTTTTAATTCATGCAAAAAATCATCGGTAATAATCACAAACCATTTTTTGTTTAATGCTAAATTAAAAAAAACTCTTTTTTTATAGCAATAAAAAAATACAGGAATATTTCCTTTAGATTGTTTATCTAAACATGCACGTAACTTATTCAAAAAAAATAAATCTTGTTTGTCTTGATTTAATATAATTATTAATTTATTTATATGTTTTTTTCTTGCTATATTCAGATCCATAAGATCATTTGCGATTATTTTAGTATATGCATTGATAAAATTAACATTTAAAATACCTTTTACAAACAAAATTTCATTTAATTTTAATAAAGATTCATATACATCCAATAAACTTGTAAAAATTATCACTTCTATACGACTAGTATTATCATCTAATATTAAAATAGCTATACGATTATTATTTTTAGTGGTCTTAACTTTAATAGAAACTATTATTCCTGCTACTAACACTGTTCTATTTTTTTCAATAAATTTTAATTTTGATAATTTCATACCATTTAAATAATGTTTTAGTTCTTCAGAATATTGATCGATAGGATGTCCTGTAAGATAAAACCCTAATACTTGATATTCGTTTTTTAATTTATTTTTTTCAGAACAAGATAAGTTGACAAAATTATTTTTTTTTACTTGGTTTAATTCGTCTTTGAAAACACCAAAGAGACTTTCTTGTTTAAAATGTTTAATTTTAACAGATTCTTTTGAAGATTTTATAGCATCATCAATAGATTGAAGTAAATAATTTCTATTTTTATTAAAACAATCACAACTTCCAGACATAATTAATTTTTCTAAAATTCTACGATTAATCTTATTTGAATCAAGACGAATACAGAGATCAAATAAATCATGAAATTCTCCATTTTTTTCTCGTTCTTGCACAAGATTATGTATTGAATTTTCCCCTATTCCTTTAATTGCACCAAGACCATAAACTATATTTTTGTCATTTTTTACATAAAATTCATATTTACTTAAGTTAACGTTTGGAGGTATAATTTTTACTCCTATATTTAAAGACTCATGAATTAACGTTACTATTTTTTCTGTATGATCTATATCAGATGTCATCGCTGCAGCCATAAACTCAGCGGGATAATGTGATTTTAGCCATAGAGTTTGATAAGATACTAAAGCATACGCTACAGAATGGGATTTATTAAACCCATATCCCGCAAATTTTTCTAATAAATCAAAAATTTTTATTGCTAATTTTTTATTTATACCATTTTTTAAAGCTCCCGCTTCAAATATAGAACGTTGTTTTGCCATGTCTTTTGCGTTTTTTTTACTCATGGCTCGTCTTAAAATATCCGCACTTCCTAAAGTATAACCTGCTAAAATTTGTGCTATTTGCATGACTTGTTCTTGATACAGAATAATACCGTATGTCGATTCTAGTATCGGCTTCAAGAGTATATGCTGCCATTTATGATCAGGATATGAAATATTTTCACGCCCATGTTTTCTATTAATAAAATTGTCAACCATTCCAGATTGCAAAGGACCAGGTCTAAAAAGAGCTACTAAAGCAATAATATCTTCAAAACAATCAGGTTGTAATCTTTTAATTAAATCTTTCATACCGTAAGATTCTAGTTGAAAAACACCATTGGTTTGAGCACTTTTTAATACATCAAAACATTTACTATCATTAAGAGGAATTGAATTAATATTTATTAATTTTTCTTTACTATAGTTTAGTTTAAAATTAATCATTTTTACTGTACTATTAATAATAGTTAAGGTGCGTAAACCAAGAAAATCAAATTTTACTAATCCCACATATTCTATATCATTTTTATCAAATTGAGTTACAGGATTATCACCTTTTTCGTCGCAATATAGTGGACAAAAATCAGTAATTTTAGTCGGTGAAATAACGACACCACCTGCATGTTTACCAACATTCCTATGTATTCCTTCTAGTTTTTTAGCAATATCAATTAGATTTCTAACATCTTCATTATTTTTATACAGATTAGATAGTTTAGATTCCTTTAAAAAAGCCTCTTTTAATGTGATCCCAGGATCTAAAGGCACCATCTTAGATAATTTGTTAATAAAACCATATGGATATCCTAACACTCGACCTACATCTCGAATAACAGCTTTTGCAGTTAATGTGCCGAAAGTAATAATTTGAGCAACTGCATTTCTACCGTATATATCTGAAACATGATCAATTACTTTATCACGTTTTTCCATACAAAAATCAATATCAAGATCAGGCAATGAAATACGTTCTGGATTTAAAAATCGTTCAAACAAAAGATCGAAAGAAAGTGGATCTACTTCTGTGATATTTAATGCATACGCCACAAGAGAACCTGCACCAGAACCTCTTCCTGGACCAACTGGTATATTATTATCTTTTGCCCATTTTATAAATTCCATAACAATTAAAAAATACCCAGGAAAGCCCATTTTATTAATTATATTTAATTCCATATCTAAACGATTTTTATATCTATTTAAAATACGTGCATATTTTTTATGATCTGAATTTCTAGAGTTTAACCTATTTTCGATACCTTTATATGCTTGCGTAATTAAATAATTTTCAACACTGATTTTACCAGTTGGAAACTGGGGTAAAAAATATTTCCCTGAAAATATAAAAACATTACAGCGTTTTGAAATTTCTACACTATTAATAAGTGCTTCTGGAATATCTGCAAATAGATCACACATTTCTTTTTCACTTTTCAAAAATTGCTGATCACTGTAATTTTTTTGAATTTTTGAA